>NZ_LAUM01000042.1:0-22826 GCF_000972265.1 Vibrio sp. ECSMB14106
TCGGAAGAGGCGGCCATTCTAGCGATTTAATTCTCAGTGTCAAACACTTTTAAAAATTAATTTCTACTTTCTAAAAGTAGGAGCGAATTATCACTTAAAGCTAGTTGCCTTACTAACATTCTTCGTTGAAGCCTTGTGGCGTCTACCGTGTCAGTGAAGCGGCATTATAGAGATGTTCATCACATTGGCAAGTGTTTATTAAAGAAAAATGCAAAAATAACCATTAGATGACGAATAAACACTCAAATCCTTATTTTTATAACTTTAACTACAAAATAACTACACAATAACCACAGACTTATCCACAATCGCTCTAATTTCATCCCCTAGAAACTAAAAAAGCTGCCTTATGGCAGCTTTTCAAATGACAGTGAGTTTAAATCCCAGAGCCATATTGCTCTCCATCATCTTCATGAAGACCACATTCTCGTTTTAGACCATTAAAACGGGTTTCCTCTTCAGTCATACCCGGCTCCCATTTCTTAGTCGTATGTGTGTCTCCAACAGAAAGGTACCCCTGCTCTCGAAGCGGGTGATAGCTGAGACCATTTTGTTCTAGGTAATAGTGAACATCTTTATTTGTCCAATCAATGACTGGCAAGAATTTAAACACACCATTTTGGATAGATAAGATTGGCAAGTTTGCGCGCGATTGAGATTGCTCTCTTCTTAACCCTGAAAACCAAGTCCCCGCCTCAAGCTCATCTAACGCCCGCCTCATCGGTTCAACTTTATTAAGTTTGTTGTACTTCTCTATCCCTTCTATACCTTGATCCCAAAGTTTGCCATATTGCGCTTCTTGCCAATTAGGGCTCTGTTGTGCGCGAAAGACTTGAAGGTTTAGTGTCAAATTCTTGCTTAACTCATCTATAAAGCGATACGTTTCAGGGAATAGATAGCCAGTGTCCGTCAGAATAACCGGAATATCTGGCTTTGCTTGAGTGACTAAGTGCAGCATCAACGCAGCTTGGATTCCGAAACTAGAAGACACCACATGCGTCCCTTCTAAATTTGCTAGAGCCCACTTAACTCTTTCTAAGGCGGTTAGCTGTTCTAACTCAGCATTTATTTGTCCAAGACGAAGTATCTGCTCCGTCTTAGTCAATGCGAGCAGCTCTGCTAACTTCAGTTTTGAAGCGACAGAATTATGCATGTAAATCCCTCTTTGAAATGATCACCTCTTCGATGATACCAGTTCGGATTGTAAAATCGCCGAACCCTTCATTGTCTTTACGTTCAGTAGCCCAACGTCCCACTAGTGAATCAATCTCTTCTAAGATCTGAGCTGATGTGATGTTCTCTTTATACATCTTAGGAATACGAGTACCGGCTTTGTTGCCGCCTAAGTGCATATTGTAGCGACCTGGTGCTTTACCCACTAAACCAAGTTCAGCCAACATCGCGCGACCACAGCCGTTTGGACAACCAGTGACACGAAGAATGATGTTATCTTCTTCTGGTAATCCATGTTTCTTCAGAATATCTTCAACATCTGTCACGAACTCTGGAAGAAAGCGCTCAGCTTCCGCCATTGCTAAAGGACACGTAGGGAAAGCCACACACGCCATAGAGTTTTTACGTTGCTCAGAAACAGCATCATCCATCAAACCATATTGACGCGCCAGTTTTTCAATCTTGGCTTTTTGGTTAGTCGCTACACCCGCAATAATCAAGTTCTGATTCGCTGTCATGCGGAAGTCACCTTTGTGAATCTTCGCAATTTCAGCAACACCTGTTTTCAGAGCTTTCCCAGGGAAATCAAGTAAACGACCATTTTCGATGAATAACGCTAAGTGGTGCTTACCATCAATGCCTTCGGCCCAACCGATACGGTCGCCACGGCCAGTAAACTCATAAGGACGGCTTTCAGAAAACTCAACGCCGGCACGCTTTTCTACTTCCGCTTTGAATACATCAATACCAACACGGTCTAGTGTGTATTTGGTTTTGGCATTCTTACGGTTTGAACGGTTACCCCAGTCACGCTGAGTCGTTACCACCGCCGCTGCTACGTCTAACGTTTTATCTAATGCCACAAAACCAAAATCGTCAGCTTTACGTGCATAAGTCGAGGTATCGCCGTGTGTCATAGCAAGGCCGCCACCGACTAACACGTTAAAGCCCACCAGCTTTCCGTCTTCAGCAATAGCAACAAAGTTAAGATCGTTAGCATGAACATCTACGTCATTCTGTGGAGGAATGACAACAGTCGTCTTGAACTTACGCGGTAAGTAGTTACTACCTAGGATAGGTTCTTCATCTGTTGTTTCTAGCTTTTCACCATCTAACCAGATCTCTGCGTAAGCACGGGTTTTGGGTAATAGATGTTCACTGATCTTTTTCGCCCATTCATACGCTTCTTGGTGCAACTCAGATTCAACAGGGTTTGTGGTACACAGAACATTTCGGTTTACATCACCCGCGGTAGCGATTGAATCAATGCCAATGCTGTTTAGCGTTTGGTGCATCAGTTTAATGTTTGGCTTCAACACGCCATGAAACTGAAAGGTTTGACGTGTCGTTAGACGGATAGACCCATAAGAGGTACTTTCATCTGCGAACTTATCTATCGCCAACCATTGCTTTGGAGTGATGATGCCGCCAGGCATACGCGCACGCAGCATGACATTATGCAAAGGCTCTAACTTTTGCTTGGCACGTTCATTACGAATATCACGGTCATCTTGCTGATACATACCGTGGAAACGGATCAACTGAAAGTTATCTGCGGTAAAACCACCAGTGATGCGGTCTTGAAGATCTTGTTCAATCGTACCGCGAAGATTATTACTTTCACGCTTCAGACGTTCATTGTCAGCCAAAGGACCAAGTACTTGACCTAGCACTTCTTGCTCTATTACTTGCTTGCTCATTAGTACACATCCCTTTGGTAACGTTTCGCTTTACGTAAGTCATTAATATATTGTTCAGCTTGTTCTCGGCTCTGGTTGCCATGTTTTTCAGCAATCGTGACTAGTGCTTCATGAACATCTTTCGCCATTCGGGTCGCATCACCACAAACATAAAGGTATGCGCCCTCTTGAAGCCATTGCCAAACCTGCTCTGCTTGTTCGATTAAACGGTCTTGAACGTAAACCTTTTCTTTTTGGTCACGGCTAAAAGCAACATCCAATTTGGTTAACGCACCAGATTTAAGGTACTTCTGCCATTCAACTTGGTATAAGAAATCTTGAGTAAAAGTACGGTCACCGAAGAACAACCAGCTTTTGCCTTCAGCATCATTGTTTTCACGCTCTTGAACGAAACTGCGGAATGGCGCGATACCAGTACCTGGGCCGACCATGATGATAGGTGTGCTGTCGTCTTGTGGCAGCTTAAAGTTATTGTTGTTCTCAACAAACACCTTCACTTCACCGCCTTCTTCCAAGCGCTGAGCTAGGAAACTAGAGGCGCCCCCCAGACGAGACTCTTCACCTTTTTGGTATTCAACCAGACCAACCGTCAAGTGAACTTCTTCATCCACTTCTGCTTGGCTTGATGCAATAGAATAGAGACGTGGCGTTAACTTACGTAAAAGGCCGATCAACTCATTAGCTGATAGATTGGTTCTTTTTTCTGCTAATACATCGACAATTTGAGTGTTACCAGAGTATTCGCGAAGCTTATCTTTATCTTCCACCAGCTTGATTAACTTCTTACTACCCGACAGCTCAGCAAACTGAGTCACAAGTTGAGGGTTTGACGTCGTAATCTCGAATTTACTGACGAGTGCGCTATGGACAGATAAGTTTTCACCATCGACATCAACACTTTCAATACCCGACAACCCAACCTTAGAAAGGATCTGATTCGCAAGCTCTGAACTGTTTTCGTACCACACTCCCAGCGCATCACCCGGCTGGTAAGTGATACCTGACTCATCAAGATCAATCTCGATATGACGAACATCTTTACCCGAGTCGCGACCCGTGATCTTTTGACTCGTCAGCAATGTCGCTGTGTATGGGTTTTGTTTGGTGTATTGCGAATGACCCGCGGCCACTTGACCAACTGGTAATTGAACGACATCGGCTTCTGTGCCTGTCGATAATGTCTCTTTTACTTGCTCTAATGCTTTAGCGCGCCATTCCGTTGCTGACTCTTCGTAATCAACATCACAATCAAGACGGTCAACAAATGATTTAGCACCAAGCTTAGCGAGGAAGTTATCGAAATCTTTCCCGGTTTGGCAGAAGAACTCATAGCTTGAATCACCTAAACCAATCACACCGTATTGTAGATTCGATAATTTGGGTGCTTTCTTCGATTGAAGGAATTCATGCAACTCAATCGCGTTATCAGGGGCTTCACCTTCACCATTAGTGGAAGCCACAAAAATCACGTGTGTCTCTTTGGCTAGGTTTTTACCTTTATAGTCACTGGCATCGAAAAGCTCGACAGCAATACCTAACGCTTTCGCTTCAGCCTCAAGCGATTCAGCAACACCTTTCGCATTACCCGTTTGAGAAGCAAAGATAACACTTAACTTACCCGCAGGTTTTGCGGCCACAGCTGCGGCTGCTTGAGCAATAGGTGCAGCGGCGCCCACAGGCTGTGCTTGGCTCACCCCCCAAAGGTAGCCACTGACCCATGCCAGTTGCTGTGAAGACAGTTCAGAAACAGTTTGCTGAAGATGACCCAATTGTTGGTCATTAAGTGGTGCTGCTAGCCCAGGTAGCTCATTAGCCCCAGACTGTGCATTATTATTTTGTGAAGACTCTTTCTTATTTAAAGACATGGTCACGACATCCCTAATCATTGCGTGACGATAGATTAACCACTCCCTTTAATAACAAGAAAGAATAGAAAAGTATGTTTTATAACTTTTTGGAAGTAAAAAGCGATTGAACCGTAAATTCGCTACTGGTTTTCAATACGAACTTGCTGAAAACCAACGGCCATTGCCGACTTTGATGCTAAATCTAAATCAGCATAATGGCACTCCTCACCATGAACATCGGTAAGCAAAACAAAGCCACCTCCCATATGGCGAAACTCCACAACCCAAGCCCCCTCTTGAATCGAGGGCTCTATAACCGCTTCGACTAACAGGTTCTCTCGATATAAATTTCGTAATTCATTGAGTGTCATATTCTATCCCTTGCTTTGACCTCACAACATAGACCTTATGAGAATAGACGCTAATTAGGTCTCTGTATAAGGATGGTCGAAAGTGATGAATGTGCTAACTAATTCCAGAAAGATATAATCAATAGATATAAAAAACGCCACTTAATAAAGTGACGTTCTTAAAATTTGTTTTAAATGCGCTTAAATAACCTAGAAGCGCACTTCTGCACCAGCGAACCAACCATCGACCATGACAAAGCTCTTGCCTAGTTGAGAGCTAAAGAACTCATCCGAGTCTAAATCGATAACACGGTAACCACCACGCAGTGCTATCTCAGTTTCTGCCACTGAGATTCGGTACTGACCGCCAGCCATCAAATCAGTACTCTTGATGCCACTGCTATCACCGAACTCCATCGTACCAATGATATCGAAGTTGGTGTCAGGAACGTTGATCTCTGCGTTACCGTAGAAACTCCAAGTCAACTCATCAAAGCTTGTTTGAGCACCACCGGTTTTCGGTTCGATGTAATTCGAGTTTGAATACTGAGTAAACGTCACACCTGCATCAAAGTTCATCAGTTTGTGATCTAACAATGTGTAATAGAAAGTGTAGTCGTACTTATCGAAGGCCAATAAATCCGCATCGACAGAAGTATAGCGGAAACTCGCGTTTGGTAGCATTGGAGCATTGTGCTCAAATGCTAAATATAACGAAGGAGAATGAACATCATCATTTTGTCTAACTTCGTTTAGCTTGGTACTTCCCCACCACATATCGGCACCGACTTTAGCCGTGTAAGAGAACCCTTCTTCAGCAAGCACTGCCGAACTTAAAGGTAGCATTCCCACTAAAGCAATTAATGGCATTTTATTCATTTGAGATAGCTCCAATTTCATATCATTGTGCTAATTGTATGCACATTCATCGATTATTGGAGAAATTTTACCACACATCCTAAAGACTAAAACGATAAACCGCTGGCGAGCAAAAGTTTGACGGCACCATGACTTTAGTAACGCCTTTGACTAGAACTGTGTACAAAGTTTTTGAAAAACCACACACCGATTGCAATCACAATCAACCAAGGCAAGAGTTTAAACACGACGCCTATCATACCGAGTACCAACATAACGAGTAATGCAACCCCCGTTGCCGCTAAGACCGTCATAAACGTAATACCAGTAACGAGTAATGTTGCGACAAAAATAAGAACAAAGATTAATTCAAACATAATGGTCTCCTATTGAATTGATGACCTATCTTTCTTACTTTTGAATATTGCAGCTTCTATACCAAGTTAAAAAAACCAAAAAAATATTTATTAATCAATAAAATAAAAAACCACACATCTTCATGCGTGGCTTTTGAGGGATTCTTAATGGTAAATTTAGCCTCTAATGGCGAATTTAACCTTAATTTTTTAACCTTAACTCTACTTTTAAACTTCGGTTTTTAACCTTAGGGGAAGCTTATACATTCAGTTCTTTGGGGATCTTAGCCAATGCCGTTTGCATCACCTCAATACCCGCGCCTTTCTTATGCGCGTTCTCACTGATGTATCGACGCCATTGTCTTGCACCCGGCATGCTTTGGAACAAACCAAGCATATGACGAGAAATGTGCCCTAGACTTGCGCCGTTTGAAAGTTCACGCTCGATGTACGGATACATCTCTTCAACCACTTGTGAGCGCTTTTTAATTGGCGTATCTAAACCAAAGATCTGTTGGTCGACTTCGGCCAAGATAAACGGACTATGGTATGCCTCACGGCCAATCATCACACCATCAAGGTGCTGCAAGTGCTCTTTCGTTTGCTCAAGAGTCGTAATACCACCATTCACAGCAATCACTAGATCCGAGAAATCTTTCTTAATTTGGTATGCACGATCGTAATCTAGAGGTGGGATCTCACGGTTTTCTTTCGGGCTAAGACCACTCAACCACGCTTTACGTGCATGGATAGTAAATTGCTCACAGCCGCCTTTTTCAGAAACGGTCGACACAAACTTAGTGAGAAACTCATAAGAGTCTTGGTCATCGATACCAATACGCGTTTTCACCGTGATTGGAATATCAGTGACTTCTTTCATCGCCGACACACAATCTGCCACCAGCTCTGGCTCGGCCATCAAGCAAGCACCAAAGCGGCCATTTTGAACTCGGTCTGAAGGACAACCTACGTTGAGATTAACCTCATCATAGCCGCGATCACCAGCAAGCTTGGCACAAGCCGCTAAATCAACCGGGTTAGAACCACCCAGTTGAAGCGCAAGAGGATGTTCTTGCTTGTTATATTCTAGGAAGTCGCCCTTACCATGTAAGATCGCGCCCGTTGTTACCATTTCCGTGTACAAAAGAGTCTGCTGAGAAAGCAAACGGTGAAAATAACGGCAGTGGCGGTCGGTCCAATCGAGCATTGGAGCGACAGACAACTTACATGAGTGTGTCATGGCAAAGTAACCTGATAGCGAGTCAAAAAATCTGCTGGAACACCCAGCAAAAAGCAAAGTCGGCTATTGTAAATGCTATGTCCTAATTGTGCTATATGAACTTTACTTCACATTTTCTTATTTAAACCTATTCACCAGGCCTCTAATTCAGCCTCACTAATCAGTTATACCTTGAGTCACACAGTCATTTTGAGTTACCTTGTCTTATTCAAAGTCGTGGGTCACAATACGCTCTGTACCTGACTTTAATAGAAATCATTGGCTCCCAAGTAAAGTTACCTAGAAATAGAATTTGAACAGGAATGTCCGATTGAATGGTGAAAAATTTGGACCACACATTAATAGAGCAAGTTGAAGGGCTATGCGCATCTCGAGGAGTTAGATTAACTCCGCAAAGAAAGCGAGTGTTTGAGCTCATCCTCTCTAATAAAAAAGCCTCCAGTGCATACGAATTGTTAGAGCAATTAAAGGTGAGCGAACCACAAGCCAAACCGCCCACAGTTTACCGCGCTTTAGATTTTTTGTTGGAACAAGGTTTCATTCACCGAGTTGAGTCTACCAATAGCTTTATATGTTGTTGCTCTTGTAATGCCAACAAGCATTTCTCACAGCTATTAATCTGCGACAAATGTGGCACTGTGATTGAGCTACAAGACGATGCTCTTATCAATCAACTCGCTAATAACGCTGAGAAGCATGGCTTTCAATTAACGAATCACGTTATTGAATCTCATGGCATTTGCCAAACTTGCTCCTCTGATATGAAACAATAAGATTATAGAAGAACATTATGCGCGCTGAATTTGTAAACCCGTTTTTAGCTTCTCTAATGAATGTACTAAAAACGATGGCTTCTCTAGAATTGAAACCACAAAAGCCAAGAGTTAAAAAAGATGAAATCGCTCGTGGTGATGTCTCTGGTTTAATCGGTATGGTTGGCCCACAATCTCGAGGCTCAATGTCGATCACCTTTGATGAAGGCCTTGCCCTAGAAATCATGGAAAACATGTTGGGTGAACGACCAAACGGCCTAAATGAAGAAGTCACCGATATGGTCGGTGAAATCACTAATATGGTTACGGGCGGCGCAAAACGAATCCTTGCAGAAAGTGGCTTCGACTTCGACATGGCAACGCCAATCGTGGTTGCAGGTAAAGGTCATACTATTCGTCACAAATGTGAAGGCGCAATCATCATCATGCCTTTCACATCTCAATGGGGTAATGCCTTCATCGAGATCTGTTTCGAATAGAGACAATCACTGCAAATATTTAGAAGGCTGACGCTGTATTTAAGAGGCTGACAGATATGTCAGCCTTTTTTGTTACCTGCGATTTAGCCATTGTTAGAGCGACAGATACAAAAACGCCAACCCGAAGGTTGGCGTTTCTTTTTAGGCTATCAACTCAATTAAGCTTTAAGTGCTTTAAATGCGTTGATTAGACCGTTCGTTGAGCTGTCGTGAGACGTTACTTGAGCATCGTCAGCAAGCTCTGGAAGAATTTGGTTTGCTAGTTGCTTACCAAGCTCTACACCCCATTGGTCGAAGCTGAAGATATTCCAGATAACGCCTTGAACAAAGATCTTGTGCTCGTACATCGCAATTAGGTTACCTAAAGAGCGAGGGTTGATTTGTTTAACAAGAATTGAGTTTGTTGGGCGGTTACCTTCAAATACTTTGAAAGGTACTAGCTCAGCAACTTCTTCAGCTGTTTTGCCCGCCGCTAGGAATTCAGCTTCTACTGTCTCTTTTGTCTTACCGAATGCTAGTGCTTCAGTTTGAGCAAAGAAGTTAGACATCAACTTCTGATGGTGATCAGAGGCTGGATTGTGGCTGATAGCAGGCGCGATAAAGTCTGATGGGATCAGCTTAGTGCCTTGGTGTATCAGTTGGTAGAACGCGTGCTGGCCGTTTGTACCCGGTTCACCCCAGATGATAGGACCTGTTTGGTACTCTACCGGGTTGCCTTCGCGGTCTACAAACTTACCGTTCGATTCCATGTTACCTTGCTGGAAGTAAGCAGCAAAACGGTGCATGTATTGATCGTAAGGTAGGATAGCTTCTGACTCAGCGCCGTGGAAGTTGTTGTACCAAATACCGATAAGAGCAAGGATGACTGGAATGTTACTTTCAAACTCAGTTGAAGCAAAGTGGTTATCCATCTCGTGAGCACCTTCTAGTAGCTCAACGAAGTTATCGAAGCCAACAGATAGTGAGATAGAAAGACCGATTGCAGACCATAGTGAGTAACGACCACCAACCCAGTCCCAGAATTCGAACATGTTGTCAGTATCAATACCAAACTCAGCGACCGCAGTTGCGTTAGTTGATAGTGCTGCGAAGTGTTTAGCAACGTGTGCGTTGTCGCCCGCTTCAGCCAAGAACCAATCACGTGCAGAGTGTGCGTTCGTCATGGTTTCTTGAGTGGTGAATGTTTTAGATGCTACTAGGAATAGCGTTGTTTCTGGGTTCAACGGCTTAAGCGTCTCAACAATGTGAGTGCCATCTACGTTAGAAACAAAGTGCATGTTTAGACGAGTTTTGTATGGCGTTAGCGCTTCAGTCACCATGTACGGGCCAAGGTCCGAACCGCCGATACCGATGTTGACAACATCCGTGATCTCTTTACCTGTGTAACCTTTCCACTCACCAGAAACGATGCGGTGTGTGAACAGCTCCATTTTTGCTAGTACTGCGTTCACTGCTGGCATTACGTCTTTGCCATCAACCATTACTGGCTTATCACTGCGGTTACGTAGAGCAGTGTGAAGTACTGAACGACCTTCAGTCTTGTTGATTGCATCACCGCCAAACATCGCTTCAATTGCAGACTTTACTTCAGTCTCGTTTGCAAGAGCAAATAGGTGCTGCATAGTCTCAGCATCGATTAGGTTCTTAGAGTAGTCCACTAAGATGTCAGAACCGAAACGAGTAGAAAAGTTCTCGAAACGCTTTGCATCTTGAGCAAACAGCTCTTTCATATCCATATCTTGAGCTGACTCAAAATGTGCCGTTAGCGCTTTCCACGCTTGTGTTTGCGTTGGGTTGATATTTTTCAACATGGTATCTATCCCGATGTTACTGTAGGTTTTATTCTAAACGTCACTTAAGTGATGAATAGAATCCCCGGTTAGGCGAAAGTTTATATTTTTCAGTGATGACCGAACCGCATCACCACCGAAAGATTCTTTGTAATTTTTTTTCACGACGTATTATGCCGTATATGAAGAGCGGTACCTTGAGATAAATCAGGATTCGAATTCCTGATAGAAAGATCGGTACAAACTCTAGCTCTAACATAATTAAATGTGAGCGATACCTGATAAATTCAAGTTCAAAAGATAGCGTTAAACCACTTTTTTTCCAAATACATTATAAAGGATGGCGTATGTGGATTCAGAAGACTATACACCTAAATGCGCGAAAGCGTGGATTTCATCTCATTACTGATGAAATTGAACAACAGATACACGATATTGGCTCTCTATCCGTTGGTTTATTACATCTCTTTATTCAACATACCTCTGCCAGCCTCACGCTAAACGAAAACGCAGACCCAATGGTGCGTGGCGATATGGAATCGCATTTCAATAAGTTTGTTCCCGAGCGCGCGCCCTACTATAGACACACTTATGAAGGCGATGATGATATGCCTGCCCACATTAAAGCATCGACACTTGGCACCAGTGTGACAATTCCCATCACCAACGGTCGTTTAGCTTTAGGAATATGGCAGGGTATTTACTTAGGTGAACATCGAGATTGTGGTGGGAGCCGCACTGTCATTGCTACAATCCAAGGCGAATAACCGTAAGCGTTCAGCCATAAAGATCGATTGATAACCAGAGAATTACCAGTAAATAAAAAGGGTGGCACAGTTATGTGCCACCCTTAAATAATCAGAAAGGCTTGAACATCTTTACTTTACGTATTCCATTGCGACACGCGGGGTCAGCTTTGTGACCAGCTCGTAAGCAATGGTACCAATATGTTCTGCCACCTCTTCTGAAGGTAAGCCTTTCCCCCATAGCGTTGCTTCGTCACCCACTTTATCAGTAGCATCTGGGCCAAGATCAACCGTTAGCATGTCCATTGACACTCGACCTGCAATCGGTACTTTTCTACCGTTCACAAACACCGGAGTACCGTTAGGTGCAGTGCGAGGGTAACCATCACCGTAACCTATCGCGATAACCCCTACTTTAGTGTCTCGTTCACTGACCCAGTTACCGCCATAACCAACACTTTCCCCGGTTTTAACATCACGAACAGCGATCAAGTGCGATGTCAGAGTCATCACAGGCTGAAAACCAAGCTCTTGTGCAGACTTATCTGCGAACGGTGATACGCCGTAAGAGATGATTCCAGGACGCACCCAATCTAAGTGGCTATCTGGCCAGGCTAATAAACCTGCAGAGTTCGCAAGAGAGCGTTCGCCCTCACAGCCTTCAGTCAAAGACAAGAATAATTGAGTCTGTTGCTGTGTCGTGGCTTTGTCTAACTCGTCAGCACAACCAAAGTGGCTCATATAACGCAACGGCTTAGCCACATTCGGACATTGATGCAGGCGATCAACGAAATCTTGATATTGTTCAGAACGAACCCCCAAGCGATGCATACCGCTATCGACTTTAAGCCATACCACAACAGGTGATTCTAACGCTGTGTTTTCTAAAGCGCTGAGTTGCTCTTCACAATGCACCACTGTTTGGATGTTATTGGCCACCAATACCGGTAAATCACCCGAAGAGTAAAAGCCCTCAAGTAACAGCACTGGCCGAACAATACCACCAGCACGAAGTTGTAAGGCTTCTTCAATACGAGCGACCCCGAAAGCATCAGAGTTCTTAGAGTGTTTAGCGATGTTCAATAAGCCATGCCCATAACCATTAGCCTTTACCACTGACATCACTTTACAGTTAGGTGCTTTAGACTTAATCAGTTGGAGATTGTGCTCTAATGCACCTAGGTCAATACTCGCTGTCGCTGCTTTCATATAAGTCATTAACGATTACTCATCATCAAATGCAGGGCCTGCATAGTTATCAAAACGAGAGTGTTGCCCTTGGAAGGTCAGACGCACGGAACCGATCGGACCGTTACGTTGCTTACCAAGGATAATCTCAGCGATGCCTTTTAGTGAACTGTCTGGGTTATAAACCTCATCACGATAGATAAACATGATCAAATCGGCATCTTGCTCAATCGAACCTGATTCACGCAAATCCGAGTTTACAGGGCGCTTATCAGCACGTTGCTCTAGGGAACGGTTAAGCTGAGAAAGAGCCACAACCGGAACGTTCAATTCCTTCGCGAGCGCTTTCAATGAACGCGAAATCTCGGCGATTTCAAGAGTACGATTATCAGATAATGAAGGTACACGCATTAATTGCAGGTAATCTATCATGATCATAGAGAGACCATCATGCTCACGAGCGATACGTCGAGCACGCGAACGCACTTCTGTTGGGGTTAGGCCCGAGCTATCATCGATATACATATTCTTTTTGTCCATCAGAATACCCATACTCGATGAAATACGCGCCCAATCTTCATCATCTAACTGACCAGTACGGATCTTAGTTTGGTCTACGCGAGAAAGTGACGCTAACATACGCATCATCAGCTGTTCTGCTGGCATCTCTAGCGAGAAGATTAAAACAGGTTTGTCTTGCTTCATCGCCGCGTTTTCACACAAGTTCATCGCAAACGTGGTTTTACCCATCGATGGACGTGCAGCGACAATAATTAAGTCAGAACCCTGTAGGCCTGCCGTCTTCTTATTGAGGTCGTTAAAACCAGTATCGACACCCGTCACACCATCTTGTGGCGTTTTATATAGAATCTCGATACGTTCTAGCGTCTTCTCTAGAATGTTATCAACGTTTTGTGGGCCTTCATTTTCGCTTGTACGACCTTCGGCAATAGCAAAAACTTTACTCTCAGCCAGATCTACTAGCTCTTCTGATGTACGCCCTTGTGGGTCATAACCTGAATCAGCAATCTCATTCGCCACACCAATCAGGCTGCGCACCAGAGCACGCTGTGCCACGATATCCGCATAAGCATTAATGTTTGCTGCACTTGGTGTATTTTTAGCAAGGTCAGCTAAGTAAGCGAAGCCACCGACATCTTCCAGTTGCTCACGCAACTCTAAATGTTCAGAGAGTGTAATAAGATCCAAAGGAGAACTTTCTTCAAGGATATCTTTTACTGCCTCAAAGATCAGACGGTGAGGACGACTATAAAAGTCCTTACTCACCACTTTTTCAGCAACCGTGTCCCAGCGCTCGTTGTCCAGTAACAAGCCGCCAATAACAGATTGCTCAGCTTCTAATGAATGTGGTGGGACTTTGATGGCATCCACCGGATCGTTGGCTGATTTCTGACTTTTGCTATCCACTATGACTACACTCAATAACTAATAATGATCGCTCATTATACCCAAGAACATTCATTTGTAATCCGATCCTACAGGTTTGTTTTATTCTTCCAGAAAAATTTACCTATTGCTGACTGAAACCACCAAGGGTAGCATTACGATCTTTCCATTAATTCACTGTATAACTGGGGTATGCGTGTCCAAATTATTGGCTCTGAGCACTGGCCTTCTGAGCACAGGTCTCTTGAGCACTCCGTTGGCTTTAGCTGATGATGCTAAACCCTCTGTTGATGCAATCCTCGACTCTATAGTAGTACCAGAAGCTACCACTGAACCGCTTGTCGTTGCACCGGCACCCGAAGAAGATATGGATATCGTACCGAGTGATACAGAACTGCCTAATCCACTGAAAACCGAAGTTGAATTTGGTTACCAATCACATAATGGTAACTCAGAATCCCGCTCGCTTAATGCTCGCCTTAATGGTGAGTACACCTCCGGGCGCCATAGAACCAGTGGTGAATGGAAATACTACAACCTCTACAAAGATGGTGAAGAGGATAAAAGGCAATCGACGTACTCAGCTCAAAGCGACTACAAATTAAGCCCTAAAACCTATCTTTACGGCAGCTTTAAAGGCGTCGACTCTCGATACAGCGCGTACTTTAAAGACTACACCGTTTCGAGTGGCCTTGGTTATCAATTTTCAAATACAGAAGAATTTATATTAGAAGTGGAAATAGGGCCTGGTTTTCGTTACCAAGAACCTAACCTTGATGAGATAGACGATGATGACATCATCTTCCCCGACATTGTTGAGGAAGCGATTTTCCGTGGCAACGTGAATACGTCATGGCAAGTTTTGCCGAACTTACAATTCAAAGCGAATGTGACTGTTGTGTCAGGACACAGCAACCTAAACTTTGATACTGAATTAGAAGCGATCAACGATATCACTGATAATATTGCGTTGAAGATCGCTCACTCTCGTCAATACCACGACAAGGTGCCTAATGGGTTGAGCAAAGAAGACTCAGTGCTGTCTGTTAACCTGTTATTCCAATTCTAATCTGAACAACTGCTTGTTCAGCAATAAGAGCATTTAGATCACCGTAAGCTTTTTACTTACCACAACCCTTCCTTATATTTCCTATATCCCAGACATAAAAAAACACCAGCCGTAGCTGGTGTTTAAAACTTTCAAAAGAAAGAATTCGTCTTGGTACTGAAATTACTCAGCTGCAACGATAGTGATTTTCGCAGTAGCAAAAACTTCAGATTGAAGTTGGATGCTTACTTCGAATTCACCAATGTTACGTAGAGCGCCTTCAGGTAGGCGTACTTCGCTCTTAGCTACTGCAACACCTGCCGCTGTAATAGCGTCAGCGATGTCACGAGTACCGATAGAACCGAATAGTTTACCTTCGTCACCAGCTTTAGAAGCGATTGTAACGCCTTCTAGAGTGTTAACTTTCTCAGCGCGAGCTTGAGCAGCAGCTAGTTGCTCAGCAACTTTAGCTTCTAGTTCAGCACGGCGAGTTTCGAACATAGCAACGTTGTCTTTAGTTGCCATAACTGCTTTACCCTGTGGGATAAGGAAGTTACGAGCGTAACCAGATTTAACGTTTACTTGGTCGCCAAGGCCACCTAGGTTACCGATCTTATCAAGTAGAATAACTTGCATTATCTTTGTCCTCTTAAACTATTGTTAACTATTACCGATTACTGATGCTTATCAGTGTACGGTAGTAGTGCTAGGTAGCGAGAACGCTTGATAGCGCGAGCTAGCTGACGTTGGTATTTAGCACTTGTACCAGTGATACGGCTAGGTACAATTTTACCAGCTTCAGTGATGTAGTTTTTTAGAGTTGCTACGTCTTTGTAGTCAATCTCTTGTACGCCTTCTGCAGTAAAACGGCAGAATTTACGACGACGGAAGAAACGAGCCATGGGCTATCTCCTGATCTAAATTTAATAATGCGGTATTGACACAAGCTTATAAATAAGCGAAAGCAAATGCTTGAAGTGAAATACCTAAACGAGTTGAATAAAATTTAATGACCTAAAGGGTCAAAAAAGAATTACTCAGCAGCAGCTTCTGGCTTAGCTTCTTCTTCACGACGAGGTGCACGTTCTTCACGGTCATCACGACGAGGAGCACGCTCTGCACGCTCTTCTTTTTGCTTAAGCATGATAGATTGCTCAGTCACAGCGCCTTTTGTGCGCATGATCATGTTACGTAGAACTGCATCGTTAAAACGGAAAGCAGTTTCTAGCTCGTCCATCACTTCTTGGCCAGCTTCAACGTTCATAAGAACGTAGTGAGCTTTGTGAAGTTTGTTGATTGGGTAAGCCATTTGACGGCGGCCCCAGTCTTCTAGACGGTGGATAGTACCACCAGCTTCAGTGATTGAACCAGTGTAACGCTCGATCATGCCAGCAACTTGCTCGCTTTGATCAGGGTGAACCATGAATACGATTTCATAATGACGCATTTGGTTGCTCCTTACGGATTATTAGCTTCCACGAAAGGCTCGGTCGTCCAAGGGAAGCAAGGAACTAAAGAAAAATGACCGAGTTTTAAGGACGGCAAATATTATAGAAAGAACCCGGTATTAGCAAGCGGTATTTGGCTAATAATGAAACAGTTTTCCTTTCGCCATCTAGCCATCCAAGAAAGTGAAATATTCTCTCTCTTGAGCCAGAAAAAGAAACACTCACCAACTCGGGTGAGCGTTAATAAATTCATAGACTTAGAATAGTTCTAATGCTTTATGTCGTAAAGCATCACTACCCCCAGTATTACTGAGTAGGCGTTATTGAGCTAAACGCTGTCTTACCGCTTCGAATAGGCAGATACCTGACGCTACAGAAACATTCAGGCTAGACACGCTGCCTGCCATTGGAATCTTAATCAAATCATCGCAAGTTTCACGCGTTAAACGGCGCATACCATCACCTTCCGCGCCCATCACTACAGCCAATGGGCCAGTTAGCTTCGCTTGGTAAATATCATGCGTTGCTTCACCCGCAGTTCCCACAAACCATACGCCCTGCTCTTGCAATGCACGCATTGTGCGAGCCAAGTTGGTTACACGTACTAGAGGAACCGTTTCAGCCGCACCACATGCTACCTTGCTTACCGTTGCCGTTAACGGCGAAGAGCGGTCTTTCGGAACGATAACCGCAGCCACACCAGCCGCATCGGCATTACGAAGGCAAGCACCGAGGTTGTGAGGGTCTGTTACGCCATCTAAAACCAACAGTAATGGCTGTTCATGTTGCGCTAGAATATCGTCTAGGTGCGTTTCATTAAGCTGCTTAGCAGGCTTTACCTTCGCGATAATACCTTGGTGATTCGCACCTTGTGCTTTTTCATCAAGCGGCTTACGGCCCATCTGTTGGATCGATACACCAAACTGCTGCAGTTGGTTCAGCAATGGAAGAAGACGCTCGTCTTGGCGACCTTTCAGTACATACGCTTCAATAAAACGTACTGGATCTTTTTCTAGTACGGCTTTCACCGCGTGAATACCGTAAATAAATTCGTTACTCATTATCTCAAGTTACTCATATTGCTCAGAGAAGAGTGCATCCATTCCGACACCTCCCTCTCTGTGTTGTTTATTTCGAGAGTATGCGTCTTTCGCCTGTTACTCTCGCATTCAATTAGTGAAACGCTAAACCGTGCTGGTCCTTGTAAACCTAAATATTAAGACTTATCCGCTTTTGGCTTACGACTTGCTGCCCGTTTTTTCTTAGCGCGAGCTTTAGCAGCACCGGTTTTATTCGCCGACTTCTTCTTACCTGACTCTTGAGCACTACCGTCTGGTCGCTTAGTTGGCTCAACCAAAGGCTTCGCAGACGTTCCTGGTTGATTGCTCTTTACTGCCGAGCGTTTCTTGCTCTTTGCCTTTTTCATCGCATCTGCTGCGCGTTTCTTGGCCGTTTTTCCTTTACCACGCGGCTGACGCTCAGTGTCTTCCAAATCAAAGTCAATTTGACGAGTTTCTAAGTTAACCGCAGAAACTTTCACTTTAACCGAATCACCCAAGCGGTAGATATTACCAGAGCTCTCACCCACTAGGCGCTGACCAACAGCATCAAATTGGTAGTAATCATTCGCTAGCGCAGAGATATGAACCAAGCCATCAATGTGAAGTTCAGTTAGACGAACAAAGAAACCGAAGCCAGTCACGTTGGCAATAACACCATCCATCACTTCGCCGACATGATCTTGCATGTATTCACATTTCAGCCAGTCGTTCACTTCACGTGTTGCATCATCCGCACGACGCTCAGTCATTGAACACTGATCACCGTAGAAATCCATGTCATCGAACGTGTAGTGGTATCCACCCGTTGGTGTCCAACGTTCGCTGCTGCGACCTTCTTCTTTAGCGATTAAGTACTTAATTGCGCGGTGTAACAATAGATCAGGGTAACGACGAATTGGTGAAGTAAAGTGCGCATAACGCTCCAGTGCCAAACCAAAGTGACCCGCATTATCTGCGTTGTATACCGCTTGCTTCATCGAGCGTAACAACATGGTCTGAATTAGCTCACGATCTTCACGCTCATGAATTTTCTGCATTAATTCGGCGTAATCTGTTGGTGATGGAGATAACCCTCCTTCCAACGTTAGACCTAACTCACTTAAGAAGCTTTTAAAACCAACTAAACGCTCTTCTCCCGGTGTTTCGTGAACACGGTATAGAGCAGGCTCCTTCGCTTTTTCTACGTAAGACGCCGATGCGATGTTCGCGAGAATCATACACTCTTCAATGATCTTGTGGGCATCGTTACGGACTACCGGCTCAATACGGTCGATCTTACGATCCGCATTGAAGATAAACTTCGTTTCTACCGTTTCAAACTCAATCGCACCACGCTCATCACGCGTTTTCTTAAGCACTTTGTACATCTTGTGCAGTTCTTCAAGATGCGGTACTTCTGGCTCGTAACGCTCGCGAAGCTCTTCATTGCCATCTAAGATCGCGCCTACTTTGTTGTAAGTCAGACGAGCATGAGAGTTCATGACTGCTTCGTAATGTTTGTAGCCTGATAGTTTGCCTTTGTCTGAGATAGTCATCTCACACACCATACATAAGCGGTCGACTTGAGGGTTCAATGAACATAGGCCATTGGACAATATCTCTGGCAACATTGGTACGACTTGCGATGGGAAGTACACCGAGTTACCTCGGTTAATCGCTTCTTTGTCTAGCGCGGTATCTGGACGAACGTAGTAACTTACGTCTGCAATGGCCACCCATAGGCGCCAGCCCCCGCCTTTTTTCGCTTCACAATAAACCGCATCATCAAAGTCACGAGCATCTTCACCATCAATCGTGACCAATGGCAATTTACGTAGATCAACACGTCCTTCTTTTGCTTCTTCAGGCACGTGCTCGCCTAGGTTTGCGATTTGCTTATCAACCGCTTCAGGCCACTCATTTGGGATCTGGTGAGTGCGGATCGCGATCTGCGTTTCCATACCCGGTGCCATGTTCTCACCGAGAACTTCGGTGACTTTACCCATCATGTTACGAGAACGACCACCGCGATCCGTAATTTCAACCACAACCACATTACCCATTCGAGCACCGCCTTTATGCTCAGTAGGGATCTGGATGTCATGGCTAATCCGTGAATCATCGGCGACCACATAAGAGTGGCCATACTCTAGGAAAAAACGACCAACAAGTGGCGTTTTGCGCTCTTCAAGAACACGAACCAAACGTCCTTCACGACGACCGCGCTTACTATTATCAGTCGGCTGAGCCAGCACGTAATCACCGTGCATGATGGTTTTCATCTGGTGATGCGGCAACAAGATATCGTTATCTTTACCGACACTGCCATCTGGGCGAACCCAACCATGACCGTCTTTATGACCAATCACGTAGCCTTTAATCAGTTCCATCTTCTCAGGCAATGCATAGCACTGACGACGAGTAAAGATGAGCTGTCCATCACGCTCCATTGCACGTAAACGACGACGCAGGCCTTCGTATTGCTCCTCCCCCTCAAGACCCAAAGCTTCGAATAGATCGTTACGGTTCATTGGAATATTCGCTTTTGTTAGAAACGATAAAATGAACTCTCGGCTTGGTACTGGGTTGTCGTAATTTTTAGACTCTCGGTCTGCAAAGGGATCAATATTGGTTGTCGTGGTGGTATTTTCTGGCATCGGTGTTTTTTTTGACATAGGCGGGCCTGCTTAAGCAAGGAATGTATATACCCCTAGTATATCTGATGCTAGAGGTAACCTACAGATATGCTTTGGAAAAGCCTAAAATAACCTCAAATTGATGCATATTTCCCTTTGTTAAAAATGACTTCATCGCCATTATCTATCATCAGAACCTCAAGCAAACGATAAAACAAACGTTTGCTCGATAAATGAAATACTCTATGATTCTGATACTTTACCCACTTCTGTTTCGAGTATTGATATGAAACTTAAACGCACTTTATTGGCTTCTGCAATGACAAGCCTAGCCCTATTTTCATTCGCCAGTTCAGCGATGGAAAAAGCAGATCTGATGATTACCGACGCTATGGTTCTCACGATGAACCAAGACAAAACGGTTTATGAGAACGGTACTGTTGTCGTAAAAAACAACAAAATCATTGCGGTAGGCGATGCTTCATTAGAGAAGCAATACCAAGCTAAGCAAGTACTCGATGTGGATGGCGATATCGTCATGCCCGGTCTCATTAATACTCATACTCACGTATCGATGACGGTTTTCCGTTCACTCGCCGATGATGTGCCCGATCGCCTCCATCGCTACATCTTCCCACTAGAAAAGAAACTGGTTTCGCGAGACATGGTCCGCATTGGTGCTAACCTAGGTAACATTGAAATGGTGAAAGGCGGTGTAACCACTTACGCCGATATGTACTACTTTGAGGATGAAGTCGCGAAAACTGTCGACCAGATCGGGATGCGTGCCATTTTAGGTGAAAGCGTGATTAAGTTCCCAGTCGCCGATGCGGCCAATGCCGAAGAAGGGATTAAGTACGCACTGAACTTCATCGAAGAATACAAAGATCATCCTCGAATTACTCCAGCGTTTGCCCCACATGCGCCTTACACAAATACGACTGAGATCCTGCAGAAAATTTCTAAACTCTCTTTAGAGCTAGATGTGCCAGTGATGATTCACCTTGCAGAATCACACCGTGAAGAAGAGAAAATCGCAGAGCGTTCAAATGGACTATCACCAGTTCAATACATGGACAGCATTGGTGCTCTCAACAAAAACCTCGTTGGCGCACACATGATCTTAGTGGATGATCAAGATATCGAACTCGTGAAAAAGTCAGACATGGGCGTTGCTCATAACATGAGTGCCAATATCAAATCAGCGAAAGGCGTATCCCCTGCCCTTAAGATGTATGACGAGAACATACGTATCGGTTTAGGTACCGACGGGCCGATGTCTGGTAACACATTGAGCACAATTGATGAGTTCAACCAAGTGGCTAAGGTTCACAAGCTGGTTAATAAAGATCGTGCCGCAATGCCACCGCTCAAAGTGATCGACATGGCAACAATGGGCGCAGCCAAAGCATTGCACATGGAAGATAAAATTGGTTCTCTTGAAGCAGGTAAGCTCGCCGACATCATAGTGATCGATACCAAGGCACCAAACATGGTTCCTGTGTACAACCCATATTCAGCCTTAGTGTACTCTGCAAACTCGGGGAACGTTCGCCACACCATAGTGGATGGCAAGATCATCATGCAAGACCGCAACATGCTGACAGTAGACGAAGATAAGATTCGCCAAGAAGCGCTCGATTTCACCAAAGTGGTTCGTGAAACGGTCATTGAGTCTGGTGAGGTTGTGCAGTAACGACGAACACTAGCTCGCTACGGTTTTTAAAAATAAAAAACAGTGCAGATCAAAAAGGCCTCGCGGGTATTCACCGGCGAGGCCTTTCTGTTTCTATCTACCTTAATATTGATGAGTAACGAGTGCAGGAGTTAATCATCAACCTAAAATAGTATTCGTGGTTACCAGAATACATCTCGGCGCTTGGCTCGAGCGATAATGTTTTCAGGCATCCTCTGCTCTAACCCACTTCTAAGCACAGTAATGCGCTTGTGTTGCCTTTGGTCTGCCGTTACCGAGTTATATAACCAGCGATAAGCATCTTCGTAATCTAGCGGGCTACCATAGTCACGTAGCAACAGCTCAGCTAAATGAATACTCGCACTTAGGTTCCCCATAGCAGCCGCTTCACGTAGATACGGAATCGCACGTTCTTTGTCTTGTTGAACCAAAGTACCACGAGAATAATAACGTCCCAGTTGCTCTAACGCGGCGGGTAAACCTTGATGTGCTGCGTTTTCCATATAATACAGACCAAGCTCTACGTCTTGAGGAACACACACACCCCACGCCAACATATCACCATATAAAAACTCATAAGAAGGCAAGCTAATACGCGTCGCACGCGCAACGATATCTTCAACTAACTGGCACTTATCAGCTTTCACGCGCTCTAGGTGTTGATTATTCTCAATTAATTTAATCAATTCAGCTTCTGTATATATTGGAACGGGCTCTCCCACATCAGCCAAATTTGCATGACTCAAGGGTGAGCTCAGCGCCATTATCAATGAAGCTGCTACAATTCGTAGCCTCATACCTGCACTCTATTATCTGTCGTTAAAGTTATCTATTGAGGGCGACAGAGGATTTCTACGCGCACAAAATAGGGTGAACTTCACTTTCCATGATATCTGTATCGGCAATAACCTTGACGGCTTTAGACAAAACTTGCCGCTAACGGGCAATATTTTGCCAGATGGCGTGCAAAATATCACCACCCAAAGCTATATACCAATCGTAGTAAATAACTGCTCACTCTAGCTTGTTAAAATACTCGATAACTTCGTTA
>NZ_LAUM01000043.1:0-13938 GCF_000972265.1 Vibrio sp. ECSMB14106
TTCGGCGCTATTTTTGATCACTTACTTACTGTGATTGGTACTCGACTCTCAAATTGCAGGTATTAAAAAGCCGACTTAACAAAGTCGGCTTTTAGAAACGATTTAATTATCACAACACTTTATGTGCTGAATCACTCAGACAGGCATTACGCGCTGTATGGGTGAACCTTGATGATAGTTTCGTTACGATCTGGGCCAGTTGATATAATATCAATTGGCACGCCAGTTAGGTCTTCGATACGTTTGATGTAATCAAGAGCAGCTTGTGGAAGCGCATCAATTGATTTAGCACCAAATGTGTTCTCAGTCCAACCAGGCATAGTTTCGTAGATTGGCGTTGCTTCTTCAAATGACTCAGCAGCCATTGGAGAAACCTCTAGGATAGAACCATCTTTCATCTTGTAACCAGTACAGATTTTCAGTTCTTCTAGGCCATCTAGAACGTCTAGTTTTGTTAGACAGATACCAGATAGAGAGTTGATTTGAATTGCACGACGCATAGCAACCGCATCGAACCAACCTGTACGACGTAGACGACCTGTTGTTGCGCCAAACTCGTGACCAACATCGCCTAAGTGCTTACCAATTGGATCTTGCTTCTCAAGGCCATCGTATAGCTCAGTTGGGAATGGACCTGAACCAACACGAGTACAGTAAGCCTTAGTGATACCAAGGATGTAACCGATGTGACGAGGACCGAAACCAGAACCTGCAGCAACACCACCAGCCGTCGTGTTAGAAGACGTTACGTATGGGTAAGTACCGTGGTCGATATCCAGTAGCGTACCTTGAGCACCTTCGAACATGATCTTGTCGCCGCGCTTACGTGCTGCGTCTAGTTCGTCAGTTACATCGATAACCATCGCAGTTAGCATGTCTGCGTAGCTCATCGCTTGCTCAAGTACTTCTTCGTAGCTTACTGTTTCGGCTTTGTAGAAATGCTCTAGTTGGAAGTTATGGAATTCCATGACTTCTTTTAGCTTTTCAGCAAAGGCTTCTTTATCGAAAAGGTCACCAACGCGTAGACCGCGACGAGCAACTTTATCTTCGTAAGCTGGACCGATACCACGACCCGTTGTACCGATAGCTTTCGCGCCACGAGCGACTTCACGCGCGTTGTCGATAGCAATGTGGTACGGAAGAATTAGAGGACAAGCTTCAGAAATGAAAAGACGTTCACGTACAGGGATACCGCGATCTTCAAGAGGCTTCATTTCTTTTAGAAGTGCGTCAGGCGATAAAACTACACCGTTACCGATAACACATTTAACGTTATTGCGTAGGATGCCTGATGGAATTAAGTGAAGAACGGTTTTTTCACCGTCAATTACAAGTGTGTGACCTGCATTGTGACCGCCTTGGTAGCGAACCACATATTTTGCATCTTCAGTTAAAAGGTCAACGATTTTACCTTTACCTTCATCACCCCATTGGGTGCCTAGAACGACTACGTTATTTCCCATCTTTCCAATTTCTGTTGCTAATTAAAAATGGATTCTAGCACTGAATCACGCTTCTTGCAGTCACTTTTTGTTCATAATCATCAAGGCCATTCAAAAACAAATCTGCGATAACTCAGGGCGGAGCTTTAAAGATGCTGATATCATTATCTTTTTATAAATATAAGGCAGCATGATGTCCCATTCAATTTGGCTCGCTATTGGGCTTGTTCTTATCGTCGAGGGGCTTGGGCCCTTAGTGGCACCAAACGGTTGGAGAAATATGGTTGCCCAACTTAGCCAGCAACCAGACACCCAGCTGCGTCGCATTGGAGGCTGTCTTGTTGTCGCCGGAGCAGTTATCGCGTTCATGACTTATCGTTAGGCTTTCTCAAAGCACAACGCGGCTGAGCTGCCTCCCTGAAGTTTCAAAACAGTGAATTCTCAGCTGCCAGAAAACAAAAAGGCTCCCATAATGGGAGCCTTTTGATTTTTAACGCATTCTGCTAGTCATTAACTCACGAATCCGCTTATTTTTCTTGAACACCGCTTGCTTGATTCATGTAACGGAAGAAGTCTGTCTTCGGATCCAATACTAGAATGTCGCTCTTATCGCTAAATGATGTCTCATAAGCTTGCAGTGAACGCATGAAACCATAGAACTCAGGATCTTTGTTGAAAGCATCAGAGTAGATCTTCGCTGCTTCTGCATCGGCATCACCGCGAGTGATTCGAGCGGTACGATCCGCTTCAGCAAGCACAGTCGCTACTTCTAGCTCAGCTTGAGCACGAATAACTTCTGCTTTCTCACGACCTTGTGAACGGTGCTTACGGGCAACCGATTCACGCTCGGCACGCATACGCTTATAGATAGAGTCACTGATGTTGTCTGGAAGGTTGATTTTCTTCATTCGGAAATCAACAACTTCAACCCCAAGATCTTTAAACGCACTCTCACGAGTATCAGACAATACGTTTGCCATGATCTTATCGCGTTCACCATCAACCTCTAGCGCTTCCGCAGCCGCTACCGTTGTCACCACTTCGCTATCAGCAGAGTCTGGCAGAATATCCTCATTACGAGGACCTGACACGATTTGCTTAATTTCACGCGAACCGATCTCAGAACGTAATACATCCGTCACTTTACGCTCAAGTAGCGCTTCAGCCGTCAATGCATTACCGCCACCTGTTGCCAAGTAGTATTGACCGAAGTCTTGGATACGCCACTTAACGTATGAATCAATGATGACGTCTTTTTTCTCTGACGTTACGAAACGGTCTGAACGACCATCCATTGTCTGAATACGCGCATCAAGTGTTTTCACACGGTCGAACAATGGCAACTTAAAGTGCAGACCCGGTTCGTGGATCTGAGAGATATCATTGTTATCTTTCAATACACGACCAAAACGAATCACGATACCGCGCTCGCCTTCAGGAATCACAAATACTGACATTAGTAGTAAAGCCAACGTCACAACCAATACAGGGATCATTAACTTACGCATTATTAGTATCTCCCTTGACGTGAACTATCTGAACGAGTTTGAGTGCTAGACTTTGGATCCGCTTGAGTTTCTAACTCAATTTGATCGTAAGTCGATGGGGCTTTTGTCGAGCGCTTACCCGACTGACCTTCACCTTGAGCACCTAGCTTATCAATTGGTAGGTATAGCAAGTTACCGCTTGATTCTGAATCAATCAGCACTTTCGATGTGCTTGAGTACACTTTTTCCATTGTATCTAAGTACATACGGTTACGTGTTACTTCAGGCGCTGCTTGGTATTCCGGTAGCAATTTCTCGAACTGAGCCACTTGACCTAGAGCACCATTTACGATGCGCTCTGAATAACCAACCGCTTCTTTCTTCAAACGCTCAGCACGACCTGTTGCTTTTGGAAGAATGTCATTTCGGTATGCTTCAGCTTCACGTTCGAAACGCTCTTCATCCTCACGAGCCGCGATTGCATCATCAAATGCATCTTTCACTTGCTCTGGTGGACGTGCTGATTGGAAGTTCACATCAACAATCAAAATACCCATGTCGTAGCTATCGATAATACGATTTAGCGTTTCTTGAGTGCTTTGACGAATCTGTTGACGGCCACTCGTTAGAATACTATCCATCAGTGAATCACCAATTACCGCACGAAGCGCAGAATCAGTTGCTTGACGTAAACTGTCGTCCGCATTCGTTACACGATACAAGTATTTGTATGGGTCAGAAACACGGTATTGAACGCCCATCTCAACGGTCACAACGTTTTCGTCTTTTGTCAGCATCGTGCCTGAAGCACGTAGCGAACGAATCGCTTGAACGTTTACCAGTTGTTCCGCTTTAACTTCATCGATGAAACGTGGGTGCCAGTTAAGGCCAGGTTCTTCGATACGATCAAACTGACCCAGTCGAAGCACGACGGCTCTTTCTGCCTCACCAACCGTGTAGAAACCAGCAAAGAACCAGATAGCAATGGCAATAACGGCAATGACACCAAAGCCAATTGCACCGCCTCCACCAATAGATGGTCCGTTACCGCCACCACCTTTTTTACCAAACTTGCCACCTAACTTTTGACTTAGTTTATTAAACACTTCGTCTAGATCTGGCGGTCCTTGATCTCGGCCGCCGCGATTATTTTTATTACCCCAAGGGTCATTATCGCGGCCGTTATTATCACCGTTGTTATTATTTCCAGGCTCATTCCACGCCATTAGAAAGCTCCATCATTTGATATGACGTTATACTGTAGCAGTCTCTTTGGTAACGATAAAGTCACCTAAGAGCGCCCCTTCTCTTTTTTCAAGTTTAGACCAATCTATTTGTTGCATTCGGATATCTATCAACAAGTTACCATTTTCATCATACTCTTCTTGTTGAATACATTTCATCTCAAAGAATAAGCTGCGAATACGGCCCTGATGTTGATGTGGAATACACAACCGGAATTGAACCATCTGGCTAGCTAAACGCTCAGTTAAAGCTTCAAACAGCAGTTCAATACCTTCTCCTTCCATTGCAGAAACCCAAACAGCGCGAGGTGCGCCCTCTTCGTCTCTTTCAATTCGAGGTTTTTGGTCTTCCATGCAGTCAATTTTATTCATGACTACAAGGGTTGGCACTTCATGAGCATCAATTTCTTCTAATACTTCATGAACCGCCTGAATGTTCTCACGAAAGCGGTCATCACTGGCATCAACAACATGTAACAAAATGTCAGCTTCCTGCGTCTCTTGTAACGTAGCCTTGAACGCAGCGACCAAGTCGTGTGGTAAATGACGGATAAAACCTACGGTATCTGCGAGAATTGCAGGCCCGACATCTGCCAAATCAATCTTACGTAGTGTTGGGTCTAAGGTTGCAAACAGTTGGTCTGCCGCATAAACACCTGCACTAGTAATACGATTGAAAAGTGTTGATTTCCCTGCGTTGGTATAACCAACCAAAGAAATTGTTGGGATTTCAGCTCGATGACGAGCACGTCGTCCTTGTTCACGTTGTTTAGCTACTTTTGCTAAACGACGCAGTATTGCCTTTATACGGTCACGCAACAAACGTCGATCAGTTTCCAGCTGAGTTTCACCTGGACCACGAAGACCAATACCACCTTTCTGCCTTTCAAGGTGAGTCCAACCACGAATCAGTCGAGTAGAGATATGACGAAGTTGAGCGAGCTCAACTTGTAGCTTACCTTCATGAGTTCGCGCACGTTGTGCAAAGATATCTAAGATCAACCCCGTGCGATCAATCACACGACATTTACACAATTGCTCGAGGTTTCGCTCTTGGGCAGGAGAGAGAGAGTGGTTAAAAATCACAATTTCAGCACCGGTCAGCTGAACGGCTTGAGCGATTTCTAGGGCTTTACCTTCTCCAACGTAGTATTTAGGGAGTGGGGATTGGCGGCTACCAGTAATCACTTGTAGCGTTTCTACCCCCGCAGAGGAGACCAGCATTTCACATTCGCTTAGGTCTTCCCATTCTCCCTCTTGCGTGAAGTTGATATGAACAAGTACGGCTCGCTCGCCGGATTCATAACGGTCAAACAAGCAACCAACTCCTTATTACAGCATGTGCTGTATTCGTTAAATAATTAATCTTCAGTCTTCTCTGGACGATCAGATGGCGCACGTTGCTCGCCGTTGTGGTGACTAACCGCACGAGCAGGAACCACAGTAGAAATCGCATGCTTATAAACCATCTGGTTTACTGTGTTCTTCAATAAGATCACAAATTGATCGAAAGACTCGATCTGACCTTGCAGCTTAATGCCGTTAACAAGATAGATAGAGACTGGAATGCGCTCACGACGGAGTGCATTTAGGAATGGGTCTTGTAGCGATTGCCCCTTAGCCATTTTATTTTCCTTATTTGTATTTTGTTGTAATTATTTAGCTAGTGGTGCACAAAAAGGTGCGGCCTTTGCATCTGAGCTAAATGAATAAAAAAACTCCGTTGTTATTGAAAGGCTGTGATTTTTTAAAAGCCTCAATAACGGATCCTTTCCAGAGTATATTCACGCAAAAGCGATCACATTATACACAGCAATACTAATCAGATGCTATTGCATCTGAAAGAGTTTCTAACGCTTGTTCAATGTTTTCGCTATCTAACCAAGTTAAATCATCCCAACTGCGCAACCAGGTGATTTGTCGCTTGGCCAACTGACGGGTTGCACAGACACCACGGAAAACCGCTTCGTCTAAATCACAATTCCCGTCTAAATAATCCCACATCTGCCTATAGCCAACGCATCGGATCGATGGGAGCTCTGGGTGAAGATCTTTTCTGGCGTACAACGCCTTCATTTCCTCTTCAAAACCCGCTTCTATCATCTTCTCGAAGCGCAGCTCAATACGGCGATGGAGTTCTGTCCTTTCCTTGGGAGCTATAGCAAATTGTTTTACACGAAATGGCAGGCTATCGCCTTTCGTTTGAGTGAGCTCAGTTAATGTTTTACCCGAAATTCGATAAACTTCCAATGCCCTTGAAAGCCTTTGTGGATCATTTCGGTGTATTCTTTCAGCTGAGACGGGATCTATCTCTCTTAATTGATCGTGCAGTGCTTGCCAACCTTGCTCGATAGATTCCGCTTCAATTTGCTTACGAATCTCTTGATCCGCGGCAGGTAATGGCGATAAACCTTCCAACAAGGCCTTGTAATACAGCATTGTGCCACCGACCAGTAGCGGGATTTTGCCTTCCGCTACAATCTTATTCATTTCATTGATCGCATCACGACGAAAATCTGCCGCCGAATACGCTTCGCTGGGATCCAGAATATCAATCAAGCGATGAGGCGCAAGCGCGAGCTCTTCCGCATCCGGTTTAGCGGTGCCAATATCCATATCTTTGTAGATCAATGCCGAATCGACACTGATGATCTCTACTGGGAACTTCTGACGTAAGCGGATAGCTAAATCTGTTTTTCCTGATGCCGTTGGGCCCATTAAAAACAACGCTAAAGGTAATTTTTCAGTCATGATATTTAGTATAATTTTCTCTGTTAGAGCCTTTATAGCAAAGGGCTTTATGTCGCGATACATTCAGCTGAAAAGATAAATGTGGTCGCGAAAAAGTTAAACCGAAAACGCGGCTATGGTCGCTGAAAAATCGATAGGATGAACAAACTCAGGATCATCTAATGGAAGTAGACCATGCCAAAGCTGTTCAAGTTCCCCAACGAGCTGAACCGCTTCAGATAAAGTGTAGTCGCTTTTTACTTGCGCGGTTTGAATCCCGATCCAGGAAGCCAGTGATGGCAACAGGTCGTTAACAACATTAGCCGCGTGATGCTCTACAATCTGGCCGTTTATTGAAGCCGCGTAAGATAACAGATCTGGGATCATAATTTGTAAGTTTTGCTGTCTCAAGGGCGAAGGCACGCCCATCACCATCACCGTCTCACTGTTGCGAGCCTTAAGCTCAATACCAAGTAACGTCAGTGTTTGGCTTAATGCTTTCGCTACCTCGACAAGTTCACTACCAAGCTTAATAGATAAAGGCACTAACAACGGTTGGCTTTTCAACGGTCCACTTTGAGTATCCATCTGACCAATAACACGCAACAACTCAGCCTTGGCTAAAGAAACCAATACACAGCCATTTTTATTGCCCATCACGAGATACTGACGCTCTACAACGGTAACCGCCTTCCCCAAGTCAGTTACCGGAGCTCTTGGTTTCGTATCAACGGGCTTAATATCGTCAGGAGTATTCGAAATCGAATTCCTTTGCAAAGGCGCAACGTTTGCCTCTGATCTATCCACAACGACTTGCCTATCCACAACGGCTTGTTCATCAAAATCAGGGGTTTTTAGAAGCTCTTTGTAAGCTTTCACTTCGCGCTTAGAAGGCGCGGGATCAGCATGGTGTTGGTGCGACTCTTTTTCTTTCTGCGGTGCAGGGCGAGACTCTATCCATTCTTGACGAGGAGAGCCGGTAAAATTGGTTTCACGCTCAAGCGAGCTGAGGTGAGTGGACGAGCTTACGTTAGTTGATGAATTTGGGCTGGTTGATGAACTGGAGTTAGTTGATGAAGCATAGTCTTGCCCGCCGTCATTAACACGATCTTGAGACCGGTTAGAAGCTCGTTCAGGTTCTGATTTTCTTGGGTAAGCTGGCGTTTGCTCAATAGCCTGTCGCACCCTTTCTGACACTAAGTTTTGCTCTGAATCGGCAGGCACAGTGTCTTCTTGTTCGGAAACATTGGTCGCATCGCTAGATTCAGAAACAGCACCATCTTGCTGATAATGATCCACGTCTAATTGATGGAAAGCCGACTGATTAATTGGCGCAGCGTCGATCTGTTTGCTTTGCGCAAGACCATCGCTCAATGCTTGGTAAATAAAATCATGCACAAGACGTGCTTGATGGAAACGCACTTCATGCTTGGCAGGGTGCACATTCACGTCGACTTGATGCGGGTCTAGCTCAATGAACAACACATACGTCGCAAATTGGTCTGGTCGAAGGCTAGTTTCATAGCTTTGACGGATTGCATGGTTGATCAATTTGTCGCGCATCATACGGCCGTTCACATAGCAGTATTGCAGATCGCTTTGCTGCCTTGCTCCTTCAGGCGTGGTGATCCAGCCATGAAATTTCAACCCTTGATGTTCGAGCTCAATCTTAAGCATATGACGGACAAAAGCATTACCACACACGGCTGCAATACGCTTTTCAGCCTGAACATCGGTTTTGGCCGCACGGTACTGACGAATCATCTTGCCGTTGTGACGCAGGTTGATCGTCACATCAAAGCGGCTTAGCGCAATTCGCTTAAGCAGTTCATCAATATGAGTAAATTCGGTTTTCTCGGTACGTAAGAACTTGCGCCGTGCTGGTGTATTGAAGAACAGATCCAACACCTCAACCGAGGTACCAATAGGGTGCGCAGCAGGCTGCAGTTTAACCTGCATCTCTCGGCCTTCACTGTGTGCAGCCCAAGCTTGATCTTGAGTTGCAGGGCGAGAGGTCATGGTTAAGCGTGCGACAGAGCTAATACTCGCCAACGCTTCACCACGAAAACCAAGGCTGACGATCGCCTCAAGGTCATCAAGGGTATGGATTTTGGAGGTAGCATGACGGCTCAATGCCAACGCAAGCTCATCTTTAACGATCCCCTTGCCATTGTCACGAACGCGGATCATCTTGGCGCCACCTTTCTCGATATCGATATCGATACGTGTGGCACCTGAATCCAAACTGTTCTCTACCAACTCTTTGACAACAGAGGCAGGCCTTTCTACCACTTCACCCGCTGCGATTTGGTTAGCTAACCGAGCTGGCAGTATTTTGATCGTCATATTCATAGCTACCTTACTGCCATTATTGGAAACATGTCTGCGTTAAAAAGCTTATTTGTGCGGAATAATCAGCACTTGGCCGACGGCTAAACCATCGGATCGTAGATTGTTCGCTTGGCGAATACTGTTAACGCTCACGCCATACTTAGAAGCAATCTTGCCAAGATAATCCCCTCGTACGACTTTATGTTTACGTAAGGGTACATCTTTCACCTCAACCGTAATACGTAACTTTTGGCCCACTCTCAGAGTTTCAGACTTCAAACGGTTCTCGCGCTTAATGTCCGCGACCAATACTTTATAACGGCTGGCTATCTTGCCGAGGTATTCTCCAGACTTAACCGTGTGCGTTATGGTCTTGGTTTTGACTACACTGCTAGATGATGAGCCTGAAGCGCTGCTTGGGATCTTAAGCACTTGGCCGATTGCTAGGCTACTCGATTTCAGGTTATTGAGTTTCATCAAGGCCTGCGTCGACGTGCCATATTTGCTGGCAATCACAGATAGCGACTCGCCACGAGACACCTTGTGTTGACTAACGCTACCCGTTGAGGATGTGGCATTCGACAAGATAATCCCTTCAGGCGGATTCGCTTTCAAATACTTAACGACCGCTTTGGTCACAGCACGCGCAAGTTTATCTTGGTGTGAGCGTTGAAAAAGAAGCTTCTCTTCCGTCGGATTAGAAATAAAGCCTGTCTCGACCAATACCGATGGAATTTGTGGGGAACGCAATACAGCCAAACTAGTATTAATCGGCTTCCTATTATGCAGCCTTGCGACCTTACCCATTTCCGACAGGATCGCCGCTGCCAATTTATAGCCTTCTTTTTGAGAGTGACTAAACTGCAGGTCAAGCAAGGTTTGGTTGACATTCTTATCATACATATTGCTAGTGAAAGCCGCGCCGCTACCACCCAATAATTCGGATTGTTTCTCTTTGTTTTCAATCCAACGTGATATTTCGGTATTCGCACGTCGAGTATTCAACACAAACACCGATCCCCCTCTGGGTTGAGGTGTCGTAAAGGCATCCGCGTGAATAGAGATCAGCAGGTGAGCTTCATTCTCACGAGCAATCGCAACACGTCGGTTCAAGTTCACAAAGTAGTCGGCATTGCGTGTTAAGCGCGTCGTGATTCCTGGCACCGCATTCAACTGGGCTGCAAGCTTACGAGATATACTCAAAGTCGCATTCTTTTCGTACTTACGAGTTGGGCCAATCGAGCCTGGATCTTCACCACCGTGGCCAGGATCTATCACGATCAGAATATCTTTCTGGCGCTTAACCTGATTAATATTTTTACTTATCGTTGACTTACTCGGCGTGGACTTATCTTTACTGATAGCACCATGAGGGAGGTCAATCACCAAACGGTGACCATATTGACCACCTGGCGTTGGGCTGAGTTTAAACAAATCGGCTTCAGACGACCTTTTCAACTCAAACACCAAGCGATAAGTGTTTTTCTCTGGTGGGGAACTCTTACGGACTTTCGACAGAATAGGGCTATCTTTCACCACGACAGGCAACTGGGTCGCAAGGTTGGTATTTTTTAAATCGACAACTAAACGACTCGGGCTACTCAGAGTGAAATAACTAAAATCAGCTTCCGATTGCAGATCGATCACCACACGAGTTTCTTCAGGAGAAGGCCAAACCCGCAAACCTTTAAGTGAATTAGCAAAAGAAAGTGAAGAAAACAGTAAAGATAAAATAGCAGCCATCATGGCTGCTGTAGAAAAAAGGCGTTTAGAAATCAACATAAATCCAACTGATTAAGTAAGCGCTGTCCGTATTCACTGTTAGCGGTTAAAGAAACAATACGGTGATCGTCTTGGTAACGAATCTCAATATCCAAATCAGCTTCCGGTAGCATCCCGTAGCCTTTCTCTGGCCACTCCACCAAACAGATAGCATCTGGAGTAAAGTAGTCACGAATTCCCATGAACTCTAACTCTTCAGGATCGGCTAAGCGATAGAGATCAAAGTGATACACCTGCCAATCTGCAAGTTGATAAGGTTCAACTAGAGTATACGTTGGGCTCTTTACATTTCCTTGATGGCCAAGTGCTTTTACAAAACCGCGACTGAAAGTCGTTTTACCGGCGCCAAGATCACCGTGCAGATAAATAGTCGTCTGCTGTGAGCAAAGATTAGAAAGCTCCGTTCCTAATTGAATCGTTGCTTGTTCATCTTTCAAAGTAAATTGCTTAATGCTCATGAATACGTTCTCTAAAAATCGATCGTTGACTATATAAAAATCAAAAGAACAAGAATAGTAAACCGTGATGCTTTTAGGAAACAAGCACTCAAGTGTAAGTTCTATGAAAAATACTGATCAAAACACGTCAGTTCTGGTCAATACCGCTAAGATCCGTTAAGATCCGCCCCCATTTTTGCCGAACCTAATTTTAATTAGCCTTATCTCTAATTGTAAAACAGAGAAAATAAGAATTAAGAATCAAGCCATGAACCTAGACCATCTTGCTGAAAAAATTAAAATTTGGGGAAAAGAGTTAGGCTTTCAAAAAGTTGGCATCTGCGATGTTGATTTAAGTGAACACGAAGCTCCTCTTCAAGCATGGCTAGATGCGGGTAATCACGGCGAAATGGATTGGATGGCTCGGCATGGAATGATGCGAGCACGTCCTGATGAGCTTCATCCTGGAACGATTCGAGTGATCAGCGCCCGAATGAACTACCTACCACTAGAAGCGCAGTTTGCTTCTAATCTCAGCGATACCACTCAAGGCTATATCAGTCGTTATTCATTGGGCCGTGACTATCACAAATTGTTCCGTAACCAATTGAAAAAGCTGGGCCAAAAAATTGAGAAAGAAGTCGAAGGTTTAGATTCACGCCCATTTGTCGACTCTGCACCAATTTTAGAAAGGCCTCTTGCTCAAAAGGCAGGGCTGGGTTGGACAGGCAAACACTCACTAATCCTAGATAAAGAGGCCGGTTCTTGGTTTTTCTTAGGAGAACTGTTAGTTAACATCCCTCTTCCGGTCGATGAACCCAGTGTCGATGAATGCGGAAAATGTACCGCATGTATCACCTCCTGCCCAACCGGTGCCATTATTGATGATGGCATAGTGGATGCTCGCAAGTGTATCTCTTACTTAACCATCGAGTTCGACGGTATTATTCCGGAAGAGTACAGAGAAGCGATTGGTAACCGTATCTACGGTTGTGATGATTGCCAACTCGTATGTCCTTGGAATCGTCATGCCGATATTACCGACCAAAAAGATTTCCACCGTCGAGAAGATTTCGAAGAGTCCGATCTGGTTGCTCTTTCAAGCTGGGATGAGGCTACTTTTCTCAAAAGAATGGAAGGTTCAGCGATCAGACGTATTGGACACACCCAATGGCTGCGAAACATTTTTGTCGCCATGGGCAATGCGCCTTTTCAACAACGCATTGTTGAATCATTAGAATCGTATCGCGGTCAAAGTGAATTATTGGATGTTCATATTGAGTGGGCTTTGGGAAAACAACTACAACAGTTACCGAACGCTAACAGGGAACAAGAAGGTCACAACAAAGTGTCTACCAAAAAACACCGGCTTATTCGTATTGTTGAAAAAGGCTTACCAAGAGACGCCTAGCCCTTTGTGCATCAACACTTAACAAACAAACTCATATCAATAGTCCAATATTCGACACAACTCGTTGCACATAATTTTCGAACAATGTTTGACCTTGTTCTCAATTTAACAATGTGGAAAAAATTCAGATCTCTCGTAAACATCCGACACCTACACAAAGTTAAACACAGTACCGATAAATGATTAAGATCAAAAAAAAACAAGTTAACGATCTTTTATAAATTCAAACAAACACTATAAAAGCCATATAAAACAATAACTTAATAGATATTCAATTTGAGCATTGTCTTAAAAACAAGAAAGATCTTTTTGATATATATAAAGAATCAAGCCTGAAATAACTTTATCAACCAAGTTATCCACATGGAAGAATTTGTGGATAAGTCTGTTTATAGATATGAAAAACCTCAAGTAGCTGCTTCAGAGACCTGATGTTTACTAGCATTCCAGTTGCTAAGGAAAATTTAAGACAAAAAAATATCCACCGTGATGGAGGATTATTTGCTTTTTTGGGGAATTATGCTTCGCAGCATTAAAGAAAGAGCGTGACCTTCAAGGTCGCCTTTAAACGCAGTGGTTCAAAGAATATTATTAGCTTTTTTAGAAGAAAGCTGGAGCGATACATCGGGTTCGAACCGATGACCTCAACCTTGGCAAGGTTGCGCTCTACCAACTGAGCTAGTATCGCATGAGTTAACCGTTAATCTATTCGCTAACAAGCGTTAAATCAACGTCTAACTGTAATGTGGTTGCGGGAGCCGGATTTGAACCGACGACCTTCGGGTTATGGGCCCGACGAGCTACCAAACTGCTCCATCCCGCGTCCGGATGCATCATTTAAGTTGATGACTCTTGTCTCTAACCGAGAGGCTTTAAGAGTGTTACGTCTTAAAAGCATAAAGCTGGAGCGATACATCGGGTTCGAACCGATGACCTCAACCTTGGCAAGGTTGCGCTCTACCAACTGAGCTAGTATCGCATAAGCTAGCCGTTAATCTTGTCTGCTTACAAGCAGAAAATCAACATCTAACTGTAATGTGGTTGCGGGAGCCGGATTTGAACCAACGACCTTCG
>NZ_LAUM01000044.1:0-36631 GCF_000972265.1 Vibrio sp. ECSMB14106
TCAACGAGTGCCCACACAGATTGATAGGTTTAAATTGTTAAAGAGCTTCACTTGTTGAATGTTCCTTTTAAGTAAGGAGCCTCTCGAAGTGGACGGCCATTCTAGCGAATTAACATTCAGTGTCAAACACTTTTTTGAAAATTAATTTTTTGTCGCTTTCCGTCTTACTGATTCTTGCTGAAGCCTTGTGGCGTCTGCCGTCTCAGTGGTGTCGCATTATAGGGAACCCTCTCAGCTTAGCAACTACTTTTTCATAAAAAATGAATAAATAGGGGTTAACTGCCTAATAGTTCACCTAAACGTAAAAAAGAGAGTATTTCTGCTCTCTTTTTGCTCAAAATCTACAGGTATTGTTAGATAAACGCGTAAGCATCAGCGTACATATGGTCACGCTTTGCTTCTTTATTCTGAGTAAATAGGTCTCTTGCAGCGCCCGCCATTTCAAAACGACCTGCAATATAGATATCGAAATCAGCTAATGATTCGAAACTTTGCGTAATAGCTTCAAGTACATTACCTGTTTGGCCGTGCCAAACTTCCGGTGCTTCTTCTACTACCGGTACAAAGTGCACATTGCTATGCTTTTCTGCAATGCCAACCAACTCTTCTTTCGCATACAGCTGGCACTCATCTTTTGCGCCCCAGTATAGGTAGATCTCTTTCGAGCTATTTTGCGCGATGCAGTGATCAAGAATAGAGCGCACGTAGCTGAAACCCGTGCCACCAGCAATAAGTAATAGAGGGCGATCACTTTCTTCTTTGATCCAAGCATCTCCATGTGGCGCATCAATAGCTATATCGCCACCTTCAGCTTGTGCCTTCTTCATCGCTTCAACCACTTCTAGTGCGTAAGCATTATGCTCGGCAGCACCAATATGTAGCTCAAGCTCACCTTCGTGGCGGCAAGGGCTACTTGCGATAGAGAATGGGCGCTTATCTTTCTCGCCCATTTCAACCATCAGGTACTGGCCCGCTTTAAAAGCGACCGGTGTTTCTGGGTGAAGTAGGATTTGGTAAGTATTACAAGCCAAAGGCTCGATAGACTTCACTTTACATTTAATAGTCATGTTCTTCCTCTTACTAACCCTTAATCGGCAAAGGTTAGAACTAAATTACTTTCTGCAAATGCTTGGCAAGCAAAAATCCAGCCTTGTTGCTGCTCTTTCTCTGTGAGCATGGGTTCAAGGTGGTAACTCACTTGCCCTTCTAATTTTTTGCACATACACATTGCGCATGCGCCAACTTGGCAACGGTTTGGGAAATAGATATTGCTGTTGAGCGCAGCATCCAAGACCGTTTGCCCTTTTTCTACTGTGAAACTGATGTTTTCTGGGTATAAGACTACTTGGTAGCTCATGAAATTCCTAGCTGTTCCCAGATGCTATCAATCTTTTTCACGACATCAGGATCTTTTGTGATTGGTACACCCCACTCACGTAGGCATTCACCTTCCCACTTATTGGTCGCATCGAGACCCATTTTTGAGTGTCCAGTTTCGTTCAGCAGGAATAACGTATCTCTCGCCGGATCCATTCTGGTCGTTACAGCCCAAATGATGTCATTCCAATCACTCACGTTGACATCACCGTCACACACGATAACAAACTTGTTCTCATCAAATTGAGACCAAACCGCTCCCATGATTTTCTTACCATTACCGGCTGCTTGCTTATCAATAGACACCACAACCATGCTGGCATTGTCGTTTTGCAGGTGAATATCAATAATTTCAGGATGAACCTTGGTTAACTCAGCCAGGCTACCCTCTATATGTTCACTATTTACAGGTGCTGTTTGGACATCTGGCGATAACGCTAACTCTGCGTCCCACTTCTTAGTGATATCTAGACCCATCTTAGAACCCAACCCAACCACGGGTGAGGCAAAATCCAATGAATCGATCGGCGTGTTCTCTATCATCAGGCTATCGCGTGACGGATCCATATGTTCGCACATCGCTGCGGTTATTTGAGACCAATCACGTGCATTCACATCTTCATCACACACCAATACAAATTTGGTGTACATGAATTGGCGTAAGAAAGACCATACACCCATCATCACTCGCTTAGCGTGACCTGGGTATTGCTTCTTCATGGTCACTACTGCCATTCGGTACGAACAACCTTCAGGCGGTAGATAGAAATCTTCAATCTCTGGGAACTGCTTTTGAAGAATAGGCACAAACACTTCATTTAGCGCAACACCCAATACCGCAGGCTCATCAGGTGGACGGCCAGTATAGGTGCTGTGATAGATAGGGTTCTCGCGCATGGTTACATGAGTAATAGTAAACACATGGTGCTTTTCTTTCTCGTTGTAGTAACCAGTATGATCTCCGTAAGGCCCTTCATCCGCAAATTCATTCGGGTCGATGTAACCTTCCATCACGATTTCTGCACTTGCAGGAACTTCTAGATCGTTGCTGATTGATTTAACGACCTCAGTTTTACTACCACGCAGTAAGCCTGCAAACGCGTACTCAGATAAAGTATCCGGCACTGGCGTAACCGCACCAAGAATGGTGGCAGGATCTGCACCAAACGCTACCGATACCGGAAATGGTTTACCTGGGTTGGTTTCCATCCAATCACGCAGATCCAGAGCTCCACCACGGTGGGCTAACCAACGCATGATAATTTTATTCTTGCCGATCTTCTGTTGACGATAGATGCCTAAGTTTTGGCGTTTCTTGTTTGGACCACGAGTAACCGTTAAACCCCATGTTAGCAATGGCGCGACATCGTCAGCCCAACAGCTCATCACGGGAATTTTATCTAGGTCGACGTCGTCGCCTTGCCATACCACTTGTTGGCAAGGCGCTTTGCGAAGGCGTTTAGCTGGCATGTTTAAGACTTGCTTAAACACAGGCAGTTTATCGATAGCGTCTTTAAAACCTTTTGGTGGCTCAGGCTCTTTTAGGTAAGCAAGCAGCTTACCCACTTCACGCAGCTCTTTTACATCCTGACGTCCCATACCAATGGCAACACGATTAGGTGTACCAAATAGGTTAGTCAAAACAGGCATGTCATAACCTACTGGGTTTTCAAACAATAGAGCCGGGCCACCAGCACGTAGAGTACGGTCGCTAATCTCGGTCATTTCATAGTCTGGGTCGACTGGGTGAGAGATGCGTTTCAACTGACCAATACTTTCAAGATGATCGATAAAATCACGTAAATCTTTAAAACTCATAGGACTTCTACATGCTGATTATTCTGCGCTCAGTATATCAAAAAGGGTGACACTGAGGTCCCCCTTTTTAATGTGGTTATTGAGAGCAAAAATCCACTTTACGGTAATGCTTGCTCGATCAAAGAACTCTTCACCTGAGGGTTATCATTCACGAGATCTTGTAACCATCGTGTATGACCTTGTTTTGCTAATTCACGTGCAACCAAAGAAGCTTCATCGGCAATCGCCATTCTAGAGACCAAGAACTCCTTCACCTCTTCTGATAGCGGATTAACCTTGGTAAGCAAAGTAATCGCTTCATCTTTCAAACGTGGATTCTTAGTAGCAGCCATAACCTGCTTAAGCGCAAATGCTTGCTTGGTTTCAGCGAGACGAATCAATTCAGCTTGGCTATGATAATCAGCCTTCATTCGCCATAGAATTTTGTATACCTCTGGGTCTTCGCTCACTTGCGCTAATCGAACCACCACCTCAGTAGAAGGTAACCAGCTCACAATCGACGACGTGGTCAGTTGCTTAGTCAGAAAATCAACCGCTTCAGGCGACAAACTGTCTAGCTCTCTGATTAACAGCGCTTCTCGAGTTTGGACTTGGTGTTCAGGGCCAGATAACCACTCTTTCAGGTCGAGTTCCTGCTTCTCTGCATCTAGCACAAACACCAGTGTCTTCTGATCTTGACGCCATTGTTTGATAAGGCGATTGGCAATTGAAGGGTAATTAAAGGCAGGTACTGTAAACTCATAGCCATCTCCACGCTCTAATACTTGATAAGTTGGCGTAATAGCAAGTTGCTGCTCAATGAAGATAGACATCTTAGGCGTGAGTACGATTTTTTGCTGTTCGAGCTTCTTCAAGAGTTGGTAACGAGCTACCTCTTGCTGGGGAAATGTCAGACGCTCAAGTGCGAAGCGCAGCGAATTGACTTCATCACGTGCGACAAATTCTAATAATTCAGCAGTTTTCAGTTTTACTTGATCATTCTCAAGCCAAGACTCTACTGTCGTTGGAGACATCTCGGTGGCATAGCTCATACCAACCGGGGAAAATAACAGTGAAGTAGACAGGAGTAATGATGACAACAGTCCATGTTGCATTTTAACTTCCTTGTAACACTTTTGGTCATTCTGCAAGCTGTCGCTACAAAATGCAAATAAAAAGCGCCCCCCGAAGGCAGCGCTTTTTAATAACTATAAACCAGTCAAAACTACTGACGACGCATTGCGTCAAAGAACTCATCGTTCGTTTTAGTCATTGCTAGCTTGTCGATAAGGAATTCCATAGCGTCGATTTCGCCCATTGGGTGAACAATCTTACGCAGAATCCACATCTTCTGTAGTTCATCGTTCTTCGTAAGAAGCTCTTCACGACGAGTACCAGAGCGGTTGAAGTCAATAGCTGGGAATACACGCTTTTCAGCAATCTTACGGTTAAGGTGCAGTTCCATGTTACCTGTACCTTTGAATTCTTCGTAGATAACTTCATCCATCTTAGAACCAGTATCAACCAGTGCGGTTGCGATGATCGTTAAGCTACCGCCTTCTTCGACATTACGTGCCGCACCGAAGAAACGCTTTGGACGATGTAGAGCATTCGCATCAACACCACCAGTAAGCACTTTACCTGATGAAGGAATCACAGTGTTGTAAGCACGAGCTAGACGAGTTATAGAATCCAGAAGAATAACTACGTCTTTCTTGTGTTCAACAAGACGCTTCGCCTTCTCGATTACCATTTCTGCTACTTGTACGTGGCGAGATGCTGGTTCATCAAACGTCGATGCGATTACTTCGCCTTTAACTAGGCGCTGCATTTCTGTTACTTCTTCTGGACGCTCATCGATAAGTAGAACCATGAGTTCACACTCAGGATGGTTACGAGCAATGCTTTGAGCAATATTTTGCAGCAGCATTGTTTTACCCGCTTTAGGCGGAGCAACAATCAGACCACGCTGGCCTTTACCAATTGGCGAAGCAAGGTCAAGAATTCGGGCTGTGATATCTTCAGTCGCGCCATTACCCGCTTCCATCACCATACGTTCGTTGGCATGAAGAGGAGTCAGGTTTTCAAAAAGGATTTTGTTACGTGCGTTGTCTGGCTTGTCGTAGTTAACCGTGTTTACTTTAAGTAGTGCAAAGTAACGCTCGCCATCTTTAGGTGGACGGATTTTGCCGCCAATCGAGTCACCAGTGCGAAGGTTAAAACGACGAATCTGGCTTGGTGATACATAAATATCATCTGGCCCAGCAAGGTATGAGCTATCGCCGCTACGCAGGAAACCAAAGCCGTCTTGAAGAATTTCTAGAACACCATCACCAAAGATGTCTTCACCACTTTTTGCGTGCGCTTTAAGGATGGAGAAGATAATGTCTTGTTTTCTTAAGCGAGCTTGATTTTCAAGACCTAGGCTTTCGCTAAGTTTAACAAGTTCAGACACAGGTCTGTTCTTCAGTTCAGTAAGATTCATAGTGGTGGAAGTTTGTTTAGTCAAAATAGGATCTGTTTTCTTAAGTTAAGAAGGATTTGGTCACGCAGGATCGACCAAGAAGAGAAATTCGTTCAATTAACGTGCGATAAATTAGCACTAAAACTAAGACTAGTCCATAGCTTAGAAAAAACAAAACCGCGCATTTGTTAACTGCGCGGTTTCTTTTCAAATGCTCACCTAATTATAGGTTAGCGTCTAGGAACTCTTTAAGTTGAGTTTTAGACAGTGCACCAACTTTAGTTGCTGCTACGCCACCATCTTTGAAAAGAAGTAGCGTTGGAATACCGCGAATACCAAATTTTGGTGGAGTACCTGCGTTTTGGTCGATATTTAATTTACCGATAGTGAGCTTGCCTTCGTACTCGTCTGCGATTTCATCAAGAATCGGCGCAATCATCTTACAAGGACCACACCATTCAGCCCAAAAATCAACAAGAACCGGGCCTGCAGCGTTGATCACATCGTTATCAAAACCGTCATCAGTTAGCTGCAAAATCTTATCACTCATCTTCCACTCCAATGTATTTTTTAGAACTGGTTGGATGATAACCAGTAAATAGATGCCCTATTGGAATGTATTTACTTTCGTATTGCAAGCTTAAGCTGATATTCTATAGCAATGAAAAAGACGCATATCACAGAGCAAAAGTTCGCCGACTTGGATTTACTTCCGCAAGTCATTGAAGGATTGGAAAAAAAAGGGTTCGATTACTGTACTCCTATCCAAGCCTTGGCGCTCCCGGTACTGCTCACCGGCCAAGACATTGCAGGCCAGGCCCAAACGGGCACTGGTAAAACGCTTGCGTTTCTTACTGCTACTTTTAACCACCTACTAAAAACACCTGAGCATGAAGGGCGTAAGCCTAACCAGCCGCGTGCGATTATTATGGCTCCTACGCGTGAACTCGCGATTCAGATCTACAATGATGCTGACTCTCTAGTGGCAAGCACGGGTATCAAGGCCGCACTGGCTTACGGTGGCGAAAGCTACGACAAACAGCTAGGTAAAATCGAAGAAGGCGCAGATATCTTAATTGGTACTACTGGCCGTATCATCGACTTCTACAAGCAAAAGGTATTTAACCTTAACCACATTCAAGCCGTTGTTCTTGACGAAGCGGATCGCATGTTCGATTTGGGCTTTATTAAAGACATTCGCTTCTTGTTTCGCCGTATGCCTGAGCCAAAAGATCGCCTGAACATGCTGTTCTCTGCGACGCTGTCTTACCGCGTACAAGAACTTGCCTTCGAACACATGCACAACCCAGAGCATGTCGTTGTTGAGCCTGAGCGTAAGACTGGTCACCGTATTCAAGAAGAGCTCTTCTACCCTTCTAACGAACACAAAATGGCTCTTCTACAAACGTTAATCGAAGAAGAGTGGCCAGATCGCGCAATCATCTTCGCTAACACTAAACACAAATGTGAATCAGTTTGGGGCCACTTGGCTGCCGATGGTCACCGTGTTGGTTTGCTAACGGGTGATGTTCCTCAGAAGAAACGCGAAAAGATTCTTGAGCAATTTACTAAAGGCGATGTTGACCTGCTTGTAGCAACGGATGTTGCAGCACGTGGCCTACACATTCCTCAAGTGACTCACGTATTCAACTTCGATCTACCTGACGATTGTGAAGATTACGTTCACCGTATTGGTCGTACAGGTCGTGCTGGTGAAAGCGGTCACTCAATCAGCTTTGCTTGTGAAGATTACGCAATCAACTTGCCGCCAATCGAAGAATACATTGAACACGCTATCCCAATGTCTGACTACGATGCTTCTGCACTACTTGAAGATCTACCAGCACCATTGCGTTTACGTACACGTAACCCGCAACAACGCCGCTCAAACAATAACGGCCCACGCAACGGTAACCGTAAACCAAACCAGAACCGTCGCCCACGCCAACCGCGTAATAACAAGGAAGCTTAGTCGCTTATGAGTCAAACAGTGTCACCCCCGCTTTACGCTGCAATCGACCTCGGGTCGAACAGTTTTCATATGCTCGTTGTGCGTCATATTGATGGCAGCGTTCAAACCATGGCTAAGATTAAGCGTAAAGTTCGCTTAGCTGCAGGCTTAGATGAAAATAATGCGCTTAGTTTAGAAGCGATGCAGCGAGGCTGGGTCTGTTTGAGTCTCTTTGCAGAGCGACTGCAAGACATTCCTCAAGAAAATATCCGCATTGTCGGTACCGCGACCTTACGTACTGCAACCAATGTGGATACCTTTCTAGAAAAAGCCAACCAGATACTTGGCTACGACATCAATGTTATCTCCGGTGAAGAAGAAGCTGCGACCATCTATAAAGGCGTCGCACATACTTCTGGAGGCAGCGGCCGCCGCTTAGTGGTTGATATTGGTGGTGCGAGTACCGAGATGATCATTGGTGAAGGTTTCTCATCTAAAGCCTTAACGAGCCTCAAAATGGGTTGTGTTACCTGGCTTGAGCGACACTTTAAAGATCGTCAACTTACTGCAACTAACTTCAATAATGCTATTGAAGCAGCTAAGTCTACGTTGAGGCCTATCCTAGATAGCTATATGGATATCGGATGGGATGTGTGCGTGGGCGCCAGTGGTACCGTTCAAGCACTACAAGAAATCATGTTAGCGCAAGGCATGGATGAAGTGATTACTCATGCCAAACTTAAGCGCCTACAGAAACAAGCCATGATTACTGAGCGTTTAGAAGAGCTAGAAATAGAAGGGTTAACTCTTGAGCGCGCTTTAGTGTTTCCAAGCGGCCTATCTATTCTAATTGCTATCTTTGAGCTGCTTGAGATTGAATCAATGACTCTCGCGGGCGGTGCGCTCCGTGAAGGCTTAGCCTACGAGATGGTTGACGAATTACGCCAAAAAGACATTCGAGCTCGCACAGTTACGAGTATTCAGTCTCGCTACCAAATGGATGTGACCTACGGTGAGCAAGTCGCCTCACTAGCACAATCTTTGTTTGAACAAGCAGGTGCTGAAACATGGGTTCCAGAACCTCAAGCAAGCGTCCTACTACAAACCGCAGCCAAACTGCATGAAATTGGTTTAACCATCGATTTCAAAAAGGGCGGCGAGCACAGTGCATACTTACTACAAAACTTGGATTTACCTGGTTTTACACGAGCGCAAAAACACTACCTCGGTGAGTTAACACGCCGCTATCGTGAACAGTTGACTTCGTTACCAGAGCAACATGCAGTGTCAGGCACTAGCAGCAAACGTATTTTACGCATTCTACGTTTAGCCATTTTACTAACCCATCGCCGTAATCCTGACCTTGTGGCTCAAGTAAAATTAACGGCAGAAGATGACAAGCTAACACTTAATCTGTCCAAGCAATGGCTCGTAGACAATCCATTGACTGCGGCAGAGCTAGAGAGCGAGTCTAATAGGCAAACAGACATTGGCTGGCCACTGACGATTGAAAGCACCTGATATTCTTATCTGATGCCAAAAATTAAAAAAGCCCAAGTTCATTTTCAAACGTGGGCTTTTTCTTATCACTGTATTAACAACGCAATGCATCACCAGCCGAAAGCTTATGCACTAATACCCGTCGCTTTAAAATCAGGATTTACGGCGGTTAACTTCCTAACAATGTAGTTTAGAAGCACACCGTACATTGGAACAAACAAGCCTAGGCTGATAATAAGTTTGAACCCGTAGTCAACCAACGCAATTTCAGTCCAGTGCTCTGCCATAAATGGATCAGGGCTTTGGTAGAAAGCAATCGCAAAGAACGCGATGGTATCAATGGCATTGCCGAATAGCGTTGAACACGTTGGCGCAACCCACCATTGCTTCATTTGGCGTAAGCGGTTGAAAACATGCACATCTAAGATCTGGCCAAGCAGGTAAGCCATAAAGCTCGCTACAGCGATACGTGCAACAAACAAGTTGAACTCACCTAGTTGACTAAAGCCTTGGAATGAACCTTCAAAGAACACCACAGACAAGAAATAAGAAACGGCCAGTGCAGGTAGCATCACTAAGAAAATGATTTTACGGGCAAGCTGCGCGCCAAAAATACGTACGGTCAGATCGGTCGCTAGGAAGATAAACGGGAAAGTGAAAGCGCCCCAAGTGGTGTGCATACCGAAGACGGTAAAAGGTAGCTGAACCAGATAGTTGCTTGACGCAATAATCACCAAATGGAACAAAACTAATAGTGCTAGGGCTTTGCGCTGTTGCGCAGGGGTAAAGTTACTCATGCTGTACCTTTTTAGTTTGGTTTGGGGGTGAGGGAACCCAAATCGAGTCATTTCTTCGAATAATCCAAGAAAGCTCTTACCAATAATGTGAATTAAAAAATGTATCTAAAAATTGCTCTGCTGAGCGGCGGGCGATTATACATTAATCAATATTGGCTGCAACGGTGAGAACAGACGCAAACGTTTATCCTCACTTTTATTGGTGAATGGCGTTAGAAGCTAAGTTTTAAAAGCCAGGTTTAAAAGCTACGTTGAGAACCCACGCTAAAAGTTAGAAACCGCGCTTGAAAAGCGTCGCGAGATAATCAAACTCTTCTCGGCTTTCTTCTGAGTTTAACGACTCAAACCAAATTGATTCGCTGTAATGCTCAGACTTTAAAAACATTCGACAATCTTCAAAGTCAATCAACCAAGAGTGCATATCGGCGTCCCATTGCTTTTCAACAACTGACGCTGACAGCAACGCCACCAGCTTTTCACCTAGCACTTCATAAGAATCAAAATCAAAACTTGGAGACGTAATTAATAAGCGCCCTTCCTCAGCCAAATACTCTCTTAAGCCAAATTCTGTTGGTGTTGTCATGTCCCTATTAACCTTTTTCTTTTTCTATTAGTTAGACGTTTCTTGCAAACTAGCCGTGTGTCGTGATGTGTTCTTGAATCAAATCTAAGAATGGGTCTGCGTACTTATCGAGTTTGCGTTGACCAACACCGTTTACTGCCAGCATCTCACCGTATGAGGTCGGCAGTACTTCGGCCATATCAATCAGGGTCGCATCACTGAATACCACATAAGGTGGTAAGCCATCTTCATCAGCAATTGACTTACGCAGCTTACGCAGTTTGGCAAACAACTTCTTATCGTAGTTCTTGCTACTTAGCTTATCGGACTTAGCACTGCGCACCGCTGTATCTAAACGAGGAACAGCAAGCTCTAAAGACATCTCACCGCGCAGTAACGGACGCGCCTCTTCCGTTAGCTGTAAAGTCGAGTTACGAGTGATGTTCTGGAACAGCAAACCTTTGTGAATTAACTGACGGAAGATACTGATCCAGTAGTCGTGGCTGTGATCGCGGCCAATACCGTAAGTAGACAGCTTATCGTGACCATTATCGCGGACACGGATGTTCTGCATGCCGCGCATCACCTCCACCACATAACCCATACCAAACGACTGATTGACACGATACACACAAGACAACGCCTTCTGCGCCTCTTGGGTCGCATCAAAGTGTTTTGGCGGGTCGAGGCAGATATCGCAGTTGCCGCATTGCTTCTCTCGATATTCGCCAAAGTAGTTCAACAAAACCTGACGACGACAGGTTTGCGCTTCGGCAAAGGCACTCATTGCGTTCAGTTTGTGCATCTCTACTTGTTTTTGCGGGCCTTCTTCTTTTTCATCAAGCATACGACGTAGCCAACCCATATCAGCAGGATCAAACAGCATCATTGCTTCAGCAGGCAAACCATCACGACCAGCACGGCCAGTCTCTTGGTAGTAAGATTCGATATTGCGAGGTATATCAAAGTGGACCACAAAACGTACGTTGGGTTTGTTGATCCCCATACCAAAGGCCACAGTCGCGACAACGATCTGAATATCATCACGTTGGAAGGCTTCTTGAACGTAAGCACGCTCGTCGGTGTCCATGCCAGCGTGATAACCCGCAGCACGAAGACCGTTATTACACAGCTTCTCAGTCACCATCTCCACTTTCTTACGACTACCACAATAGATGATGCCGCAATTGCCTTTCTGTGTTTCTAGGTAGCGAACCACTTGAGACACGGGTTTATGCTTCTCAACTAAGTTATAACGGATGTTAGGACGATCGAAGCTGCCTAAATAAGTGTGTGGCTCCACCAGCTGCAAACGCGAAATAATATCTTTGCGCGTTGCGTCATCAGCGGTTGCCGTCAGCGCCATATAAGGCACGTGCGGGAAATATTGTTTCAGTTGGCCTAATGAGGCGTATTCCGGGCGGAAGTCATGTCCCCATTGAGAAATGCAGTGCGCCTCATCCACCGCAATCATCGAAAGCGATAAACCTTGTAGGCGCTCGATGAAGTCTCGCATCAACACACGTTCTGGCGAAGCGTAAACCATCTTCAATTGGCCTGAGTTCATGCGGTTGAACACGCTCAATAGTTGGTCACGTGGCATTGAAGAGTTAATGCACTCTGCCGCGACACCATTGGCCTTCAATTGGTCAACTTGGTCTTTCATCAGCGAGATCAGTGGTGAGATAACCAGAGTGAGCCCTTCACGAACCAAAGCAGGAATCTGATAACACAGGGACTTACCGCCACCAGTAGGCATAATCACCAGGCTATCTTGGCCTTCAACGGCCAGATCGATGACCTCTTGCTGACCATCGCGAAAGCTTTGATAGCCAAACACATCTTGTAAGATGTTTTGCGCATCATTCGCGGGAGTCGGTATTTGCTCAGCAATCAGAGTGGCGGTCATTATGGTTCCTAATCGAGGTATGAAATCAGCGAGCATCGTTAGCAAGCAAGGCGCACATTGTAGAGGGGAACGCTGGTGAATTAAACCGCAAATTGCTAGGTGAAAAATGTTAACGCTCCTATACTAGCCAACTCTCTTATAAATCTTATTAATAAGCACCCAGTGCTAGAGAAAGTTGTATGACATCAGAAGAACAACAACGCACTCGACAAGGAGTGTTGCTTGCCATTGGCGCTTACACTATGTGGGGTATCGCCCCTATATATTTCAAATCGTTAAGTGACGTATCCCCACTGGAGATCCTTAGCCACCGTGTAGTATGGTCTTTTTTCCTACTCGCTTTCCTATTACACATTAGCCGCAGTTGGCGTAAGGTGCGTGACACCTTGACCTCAAAACCAAAAATGCTCTATTTGGTAGTGACTTCTACCTTGGTGGGCGCAAATTGGCTGATCTTTATCTGGGCGATTAACTCCAATCACATGCTCGATGCCAGCTTGGGGTATTACATCAATCCGCTGATTAACGTGTTACTCGGGATGATCTTCCTTGGCGAACGCTTACGTAAACTACAATGGTTTGCGGTTGTACTGGCGGCAATTGGCGTATTAGTCCAATTGATTGCGTTTGGATCTGTACCAATCGTAGCGATAGCGCTGGCATTCAGTTTTGGGTTTTATGGATTGCTACGTAAAAAAGTCAGCTTAGAAGCGCAAACCGGCTTGTTCATCGAAACCTTGGTCATGCTACCTCTCGCAGCGACTTACTTATTGTTTATTGTCGATAGTCCAACTTCAGACCTCTCAGCAAACCCTATACAGCTCAACCTGTTACTGGTTGCTGCAGGTGTGATTACGACAATTCCATTACTGTGCTTTACCGGCGCTGCAACACGGTTGAAACTGTCGACACTCGGCTTCTTCCAATACATTGGCCCAAGCTTGATGTTCTTGTTAGCGGTACTGATTTATGGAGAAGCGTTTACTAGTGACAAAGCGATTACCTTTGCCTTTATTTGGGGAGCTCTCGTCATTTTCAGCTTTGATGGACTGCGTAACAACAAGCAGAATAAACTCGTGAAACAGTAGTACTGATCGTTTTTTACAAGACAATGGCTCATTACAAAGATAAGCTTGGTTGAATTGATGACAATTTGACCAAGCTTTTTTGTACCATGGATAAAGTCCACTATTACTCAACACCCAGCCAAGATATCAGCCTGATCCGAGCTCAATACCAAGAGTTTGCCTTTCAGCGTCACTATCATTTGGACTTTCACATCGGCTTAATCACCCAAGGTCAACAAAAGTTTGTCTACAAGGGCACCAGCTACCACGCAGGCGCTGGGCAAGTGGTGATGATGCCACCAGATGAGCTACATGACGGCCATTCCGAATTAGAATCTGGTTATCAAGTCAGTGTTTTTTCTGTCTCCCCACAATGGCTAAGCGATCTTGCCGATCAGAGGGAGCATGGTCACACTTTAAGCTTTTCTGAATTGATCCTCTCCGATCCGGCGACTTTTTTTACAATTGTGTAACTTACATGCTCTGCTAATCAATCAAAACATCAGCCAGCTCGCTCAAGACTGCCTCCCTTATGAAGGTTTCTCAACCATTGTTGATCGCTATGTGAAATTTGGATCAAAAAGCCAAGTTCAATTAGGCATCCAATCTATCCATACCTTGAAAGAATATTTAATGGCAAATCTTGACCAGCCCGTTCGATTAGAACAACTGTCTGACCTGTGCGACTTAACCACCACTCAATTCCAGCGTCATTTTAAAAATAAGATGGGCATAACTCCCTACGCGTGGCTAAGTCGTTTACGAATGGAACAAGGCATGCGACTGATTAAGTCTGGTGTTAGCGGCACCGAGGTGGCTCATCAAGTTGGATTTTACGATCAAGCCCATTTCTCAAAGGCATTTAAGACAGCATTCGGCGTTTCTCCCTCGAAAATTAACTAAGCGTTGATAATTTACAATTGAGTGATCGAAAATAGCGGTAAGCTGATCTCAACGAAACCCAACAGAACAACCGAGTTATTGGACCCGATATGAACGAAGTCACCATCTTAGTCACCCTAGCCTCTATCCACTTTATTGCTTTGATGAGCCCCGGCCCTGATCTGGCTTTAGTTGTGCAAAACGCGACACGTCATGGACGCCAAACCGGTTTGTACATTGCGCTTGGACTATCTTGCGGGATCCTACTGCATTCATTATTTAGCCTGACGGGAATTAGCTACCTCGTCCACCAGCAACCGACTCTGTTTGCCATAATCCAGTTGGCAGGTGGTAGTTACTTACTTTACTTAGGTTTTGGTGCCCTTAGAGCCACTTGGAACATCGTTCAGCAGAGTGACGACCAAGCGGTAGAGACAAAAACCAAAGATCTGGTTATCGCAAATAAAAGAGAAGCCTTCTCGAAGGGCTTTGCTACTAATATCCTTAACCCAAAAGCCTTAGTGTTCTTCATCAGCTTGATGTCGAGCTTAGTCCCTGCGGATATGTCGCAGTCTGGCAAAGGAATTGCGCTCGTGATCCTATTTGGCTTATCGCTATTTTGGTTTTCACTATTGGCGTGGATGCTTTCTACTAAAGTGCTGCAAAAGAAGCTCAGCGAAGCAACTGTGTACATCGACGGGTTATGTGGTGTGGTATTTAGCATCATTGGCCTGAGTATTCTTTGGCAGTCGCTGTCTGGTTTGATCGCTTAAATTCGAATCAACATTACAATTCGTTAACAACGCACTGGCTATCTTATCTTTCCACTGCCAATCTAACTCTGCATATTAAAAGGAGAAGCTCATGCAGTGGAAAACAAAACTAACAACCCTCGCCACTTCTACCCTACTTTTTGCCTCTCACGTCAGTTGGGCAAATCAAGCTGCCGATTCCGTCGCTCCAGAACAAAGTAGTGGTTTAGAAACCAAACAGCTCGTTAAAGCCAACGATTGGATGGTCACTGCGGCCAACCCACTGGCGACCCAAGCGGGTGCCGATGTACTTGCTCGTGGTGGTAACGCCATTGATGCCATGGTTGCCGTGCAACTGATGCTTGGCTTAGTAGAACCGCAGTCATCAGGTATTGGCGGTGGCGCATTCCTTGTTTATTTTGATAGCAAGGACAAGCAACTCAAAACCTACGATGGCCGCGAAACTGCACCTCTTGATGCCACACCACGTCTATTCCAAGACGAAAACGGCCAACCGCTTAAGTTTTATGATGCCGTTGTTGGCGGTCGCTCCGTAGCGACGCCAGGCACGGTGCAATTACTGTGGGATACTCACCAGAAATACGGCAAGTTAGAGTGGGCATCACTGATCAAACCTATCGCACAACTGGCTGAAAAAGGTTTTACCATCAGCCCACGTTTAGCCACCTTGATCGAAAATGACCAACAGCGTCTAAGCCGCTTTACCACTACCAAAGCCTACTTCTTTAATGCCGATGGCAGCCCAAAAGCCGCTGGCACGCAACTTAAGAACCCAGAATACGCCGCCACGTTAAACGCTATCTCAAAGGATGGAGCTAAGGCTTTCTATCAAGGTGAGATTTCTACTGACATTATCAACACAGTACAAACAGCAAAAGGTAACCCCGGCGTATTAGCACAGAAAGACTTCGATGCGTATTCCATCAAGCAACGTGAACCCGTTTGTTCCGCTTATGAGAGTTACGATGTATGTGGGATGGGGCCACCAAGCTCTGGTGCGTTAACCGTTGGGCAGATCTTAGCAATGACCGAGCAGTTTGATATGAAATCATGGGGGCCAAACGACGCGAAATCTTGGCAAGTGTTAGCGGACGCTTCTCGCCTAGCCTTTGCTGACAGAGGCATGTACATGGCAGACCAAGATTACGTGCCAATGCCAACCCAAGGGTTAGTGAATACTGACTATTTACAGGAACGAGCCCAGTTAATTACTGCAGGTAAGGCATTAGACAGTGCGCCATCAGGCACCCCGCCGTGGGATCACGCAATGCTGCAAAGCCAAGATGTTTCTATTGAATTACCGTCCACTAGCCACTTCAATATTGTCGATAGAGATGGCAATGTCGTATCGATGACCACCACCATTGAGAATGCATTCGGCTCACGCTTGATGGTGAGAGGCTTTCTGCTCAACAACGAACTAACGGATTTCTCATTCAAGACCCATAACGATGGCAAACCCATCGCCAACCGACTTGAACCGGGTAAGCGTCCGCGCTCTTCGATGGCTCCAACCATCATCATGCAAGACGATAAACCTTACATGGCGATTGGTTCTCCGGGTGGTAGCCGTATCATAGGTTATGTAGCACAAGCCATCATTGCCCATACCCAATGGGACATGGATATTCAACAAGCGATCAACCAACCGCACTTCCTAAACCGTTTCGGCACCCTAGATTTGGAAAAAGGAACATCGGCGGAAAACTTCAAACCTGAGCTGGAAAAGATGGGATTTGAGGTCAATATTCGCGATCTTAACTCGGGTTTACACGCCATTCGCATCACAAAAGATGGCCTAGAAGGTGCTGCAGACCCTCGCCGTGAAGGTGCCGCTATCGGCCAATAACGGAAAACACTCCCTTTTTACCCACTGTCTTGTGCGAGATCTCTTACAAGACAGTGAGCATATATCGATATTTAATGGAGAAAATAGGTAGACGTTAATCACAAGCACTTGAAAATAAACATAATGTACATTTATCATTCAAATAATTATCTAGAAATTAGCTGGAGCCCCATTGCCGATAGGTAAGGAATGGGTAATATTAGAGGTGTCGGAAGGATGCTGACACGGAACAGGAAATACCACGGACTTGGTTATCTTCAGGATGAAGATTCGATTACTCAGGATGAATAATCGGCATGGATAGCGAAATGGACATTGAATGGACGCAATAGTAACTAGGATGGTTACTACTAAGGAAGACAATGGACACCTCTGGACGAGGAAAGGACTGAACATCAGGATGATGTAAAGGACACCGCTCAAGGAACAAGTGACGCGCGCTAACGAGGAATGTTGGCAGATCAGGATAAGATCAAGGACACCGCTAGGAAGGCGATGAAAGGAATACGCTGAAGGATGACAGCACACTATCATGGATTTGATGCATGGAGCACACTTAGTAGCCGGATTGCTGCGAGTAAGACTATAGACCCCGATGAGCGCAAGCTCTCGGGGTTTTTCTTTATCTATACCGCTGTCTATTGCTTTTCAATTGGCCAACTCAATCTAACGGCCAACCGAACATAAAAATACGTTTAATTATAATTCTGACATTTAAAGCATTCACTTCTTAACCACTTCAGAGTAACGTAAGTCTCACTAGCATCAATTAGTTTCATAACCATAATTAAATTAAGGACAATCTATGTCACACGTTACCTTCAAAAGTGCAGCTGTTCCCCTAACAGGCACATTCCCACAAACAGGCGAAAAGGCACCAAGCTTTGCACTGACTGCGGGCGATCTTTCTGAACTGACTCTTGCTTCTCTTGAAGGCAAGAAAGTGGTTCTAAACATCTTCCCAAGCATCGACACAGCAACTTGTGCGACGAGCGTACGTACGTTCAACGCAAAAGCAGCGGAGCTTGAGAACACGGTTGTGGTTTGTATTTCTGCTGACCTACCGTTTGCTGCGGGTCGCTTCTGCGAACTAGAAGGCATTGAAGGCGTTCAACACGCTTCGACTTTCCGCTCGCCTGCGTTCGCATCAGACTACGGCGTAGCGATTGCTGAAGGCCCACTATCAGGCCTAACAACACGTGCCGTTGTCGTTGTTGATGAAAAAGGTGTGGTAACACACAGCGAGTTGGTTGCCGAGATCACTGAAGAACCAAACTACGAAGCGGCACTTGCAGCACTGTAAGCATCCTTTCTAGGCAGAAATGCCTTAAGCTCGATTCAGCCGATTTAGACTGGTTCCGAGCAATAAAAAGAGCAGCCATTGGCTGCTCTTTCTGTTTTTAATGCGGGTTACTTTAAATGCTGAACGGTTTTTAAAGACCACACTGCTTTCTAAATGCTGAAGTAGCAGATTAAAGCTGCTCTAAACGAGCGTAAGCCGTCACCAACCACTTGATGCCTTCACCATTAAACGCGACTTGAACTCGGCTTTGCGGGCCACTTCCCTCGAAGTTAATGATGGTACCTTCACCAAACTTAGGGTGCTTCACGCGAGAGCCCAAGCTAAAGCCTGTTTCGTTGAAATTCTCTTTCACGGCAGTTTGGCTAAAGCGACCGCTGCTTGCAGGACGGCTCACTTGCGCTTTCATACGCACTTCATCCAGACAGGTCTCAGGTAGCTCACGAATAAAGCGGGATGGTTTGTGGTATTTGTCTTGTCCGTACAAACGACGCATCTCTGCGTAGGTGATGTACAGCTTCTCCATCGCACGAGTCATGCCTACGTAACACAGGCGACGTTCTTCTTCTAAACGCCCTGCTTCTTCCGCTGACATCTGGCTTGGGAACATGCCTTCTTCGACACCCACCATGAATACCATTGGGAACTCTAGGCCTTTGGCACTGTGCAGAGTCATTAGCTGAACCGCATCATCAAACTCATCAGCCTGACCTTCACCCGCTTCCAAAGCTGCATGAGTCAAGAAAGCATTAAGCATGCTCATCTCATCCGCTTCTTCCGGCTTTTCAAATTGACGCGTCGCCGTTACCAATTCTTCCAAGTTCTCAATACGAGCCTTAGACTTCTCACCCTTCTCTTGCTCGTACATCGCAAACAGACCCGACGATTTAATCACGTGGTCGGTTTGTTCATGCAGGCTAAGTTCTAGCGTGTCATCTTCAAGCGCATTAATCAGCTCAATAAAACGACTCAATGCACCCGCAGCACGACCGGGTAGCACTTGCTCTTCGATCAAAGCAACACTTGCTTCCCACATGGTTGCACCACGATCACGTGCTGCGAGACGAATCGTTTCTAACGTTTTATCGCCTAAGCCACGCGTTGGCGTATTGACGACACGTTCAAACGCCGCATCATTACTGCGATTGCTCATTAACCGCATGTAGCTCAACGCGTCCCTGATTTCTTGACGCTCGAAGAATCGCATGCCACCGTAGATTCGGTAAGGCAGGCCACCTTGAATAAGCGCTTCTTCAAGAACACGCGATTGGGCGTTATTACGATAAAGCATTGCGGTATCTTCTAGCGCGCCGCCTTTTTCTTGCCACTCTTTGATCTTGCTAACCGTGAAACGCGCTTCATCTAGCTCATTATAAGCCGAGTAAACTGAGATTGGCTCACCATCGTTTCCATCGGTCCACAACTCTTTACCCATACGTTCGGTGTTGTTCGAGATAAGTTCGTTCGATGCCTGCAGAATGGTTTTGGTTGAACGGTAGTTCTGTTCGAGTCGAACCGTCGAAGCTCCTGGGAATTCATCCAAGAACTTCTGAATATTTTCGATCTTCGCACCACGCCAGCCATAGATAGATTGGTCATCATCACCCACGATCATCACGCGACAATCTGGGCCTGCCATCATCCGCAACCAAGCGTATTGGATGTTGTTGGTATCTTGGAATTCGTCGACAAGAATGTGCTTAAAGCGAGCTTGGTAATGCTCTCGGATGTGTTTCTTATCGCGCAATAGTTCATGCGATCTCAACAAGATTTCAGCAAAGTCGACCAAGCCCGCACGGTCACATGCTTCTTGGTAAGCAGAGTAAATCTTTAACCACGTTTGAGTTATTGGATCATGGTAGGCATCAATGTGACTTGGGCGTAATCCTTCGTCTTTTTTGCCATTGATCCACCAAGAAGCTTGCTTGGCTGGCCACTGCTTTTCATCCAGGTTTTGCGCTTTGATTAAACGGCGTAGCAAACGAACCTGATCATCAGAATCAATGATTTGGAAATCTTCTGGCAGCTTTGCATCTAAGTAGTGAGCACGAAGGATGCGGTGACAAATACCGTGGAAAGTGCCGTTCCACATGCCTGACGAGCTGCCCATCATCAACTCTTCAATACGGCCACGCATCTCTGCTGCCGCTTTGTTGGTGAAGGTTACTGACATGATAGAAAACGGTGAGGCTTGCTCTACGCTTTGCAGCCAAGCGATACGATGCACCAACACTCGCGTTTTACCACTACCAGCACCTGCCAGAATAAGTAGATTTTCTAAAGGTGCTGCGACCGCCTCACGTTGTTTGTCGTTTAGGCCATCGAGTAAAAGCGAAGGATCGATCATTGGATATGCTCACTACTGGGTATTTATACATAAAAGTTGATTATAACCTAAACACTAAGCTGCGTTTAGGGGAATAAGAAGAAAAAACATCCAAAATTTAACAAAATAAAATCAACAACTTAAATGTAGACGTACAACTAACATCGATAAATACTGCAATGTAGTGAAATTATTTCCAAGTTATGCCTATCTTCTTAGGTAAGCACGTTAACAATTCATTAACCTGCGATGCGTAAATAATATTAAATTTAGAGGGAATGACTATGAAAAGTTCTAATCTTGCTGTTACAGCTGCCATCACAAGTGTACTCGCGTTCGGCGGTGCCGTTCTTACATCAGCACCCGCGGAAGCAGCAGCAAAAGAAAAATGCTACGGCGTGGCAAAAGCTGGCCAAAATGATTGTGCAACCAAAACAAGTTCGTGTGCAGGTACAGCAAAAGAAGACAACCAATCCGATGCATTCGTAGTCGTTCCTAAAGGACTGTGTGGCAAATTATCGGGTGGTAGTACTCAACCATCATAATTGAGCTGCTTAGTATGGTGGGCTGATATTCAGCTCACCTCCACTTTCCATTAGGAGAACCGTTGTGACTCAAACTCTTCATTCCAACGCAGGGGTTGGCCTTAGAACACCACACTTGGACTTCTTTAGCCAAAATCCAGCTTTAGTGAGTTGGTTAGAGGTTCACAGCGAAAACTACTTTTTAGTTCAGTCACTGCAACGCCAACAACTCAGAAAAATTCGTAATACCCACAACATCAGTTGTCACGGTGTAGGACTGTCTCTCGGTTCCGTTGAGCGCATCAATCAACATCATCTTGTGCAATTGAAAGAGCTCATTGATGATATCGAACCCTTCTTGATTTCCGATCATCTCAGCTGGAGTCAGACTGGTGGTCATTACTTCAATGACTTGTTACCGCTGCCTTATACCGAAGAAGCGCTAGCAGTCTTTTGTCGCAATGTCATCGAGGTACAAGACAGCCTGCAACGCCCTATGCTGATTGAGAACCCATCGAGCTACCTTGCCTTCAAACATTCAACCATCCCAGAATGGGAATTTTTCACTGAGGTACAGAAGCGCACCGAGTGTCGTCTACTGCTCGATTTCAATAATATTTTTGTCTCATCTTTTAATCATGGCTTCAGCTGTGAAGAGTATCTAAGTGGAATACCGGCAGACAAAGTGGAAGAGATTCACTTGGCAGGTTTCACGAAGAAGAAACTCGAACAAGGTGAGATCTGGATAGACACCCACAGTAAACCTGTCTGTGATGAAGTGTGGCAGCTGTACACCCAATGGATACAGCAACACGGTTCGCGCCACACCTTGATTGAATGGGATCTCGATATCCCAGAGCCACAAGTTTTATTGGCTGAAGCAACCAAAGCCAGTGACATCTTGTATCAACACGACAAGTTCATTCAAAGGAGTCGCGCATCATGAGCCACTCCCTAGCAAAAGTTCAATCGGAATTTGCTAACGCCCTACGCTACCAAAACAGTGGTGAGCATTGCGACATAGTGAGCGACCATTTTACAGATGAACAGCAAATCCAGATTTACCGCAATAACTTTGTGATCAGCTTGAGCGAAGTACTCGCTGCAACCTACCCTCTCACTGAAATGCTGGTTGGTGAAGAGTGCTTCCAACAGATGGCTCGTCAGCATGTCTTAAATTATCCACCAACCTCTGGTGATGTCAGTGGTTACGGTGAACACTTTGAACAAACCATACAAGCCTTTCCTGCCGTTATTGAGGCTGCACCTTACCTTTGCGAAGTGGCTTTTTATGAATGGCAGAAAGACAGCTTGGTAAGGTTTACGTCACAAGTACATGTCGACCAGAGGCCTCTTTCTTATTTAGCGGATGTATCACAAGAACAACAAGGCGCTATAGTTTTCCATCTCAAAGACTCAATAACACTAATCAATTCTAGCTATACGATTATCGCGCTTGAGCAAGCTATCTACCAGCAACAACTCGATGGGTTAGACATCAATCAAGCTGAGTTTGGGGTATTAATCCGAGCTGAGAATTCACAGGTTGAGAGCCATGGTTTAAGTAAAGAAAGCCACCAACTCCTCACTGAATTGCAATCAGGTCGAACACTCTCAGCTATCGATCCTTTACTACTACAACATCTGAATGCTGTCATGGCGCTTAACGTCATCTCAGGTTTTTCAATCAATGCCGAATGGGAGACATAACATGGATAACAACACAATCACGAACATGATGGCTCAATACGACAGTTTGATTGAGAAATCACAGGCACTTTTTGTTCCAGTGCTTCTGCTATTTTGTCGCCTTTGGGTGGCGTGGGTGTTCTTTAATTCTGGGCTGACTAAGATAGCAACTTGGGATAGCACTCTTTACTTATTTGAGTTGGAGTACCAAGTACCGCTACTGCCTTGGGAATTAGCCGCTTACATGGGTACTGCCGCTGAATTGATTTTACCGGTGTTCTTAGCGATCGGTTTATTAACACGACCGATGTCTGCGGTGCTATTCGTTTTCAATATCATTGCTGTTGTATCTTACCCTGTGTTGTGGGCACAAGGCTTCTACGATCACCAGCTTTGGGGATTAATGATTCTTATCGTTATCGTATGGGGCGCAGGGCCATTCTCGCTTGATAGAACGTTGAAATCTCAGTTCAGGGGCTAGAGTGCTTTTGCATAGCCCTTAAACTTACTTATGCTTCGAGAACGCAAAAAGCCACTCAATAGAGTGGCTTCTTTTTTGACTGGGATAAATTATTTGCTTAGAAAAGCTTGTAGATCTTCGGCAGAGATACCTTGCTCGGCTAGCTCTTTTGCTAATAGCTGAACCTGCTCACCTTTACGAGACTCTATCACACGCTGAAATTGGTAAATGATATCTCGCAAAGTATCGATTGGAACTTGTTTTGCCGCACTGCGAATACGCTCTTCACTTTGGTTACCTAGCTCTTTAAGCAGTTTACCAAACATAACCTTTTCAGGTGCATCTTCCATTTGTTCTAAGATGCGCGCCATTTCGTAGGTTGTTAATGACATTACAGTATTTTCCGTTGGGTACTAACGTTTCAATGAGTGACAAATATACCATGTTTTAGGGTTTCGAAAACCGCCATTTGTATATTTTGTCACCCTTGTAAATTATGCCTTGGCAAACGTCGTATGCCACGACCTACCCGCTTTGCTCGCAAGCACTAACAAAGCTGGAACAATCAGGAGCATTTGCAGCGCAATCATCACCTGTGATGTTAAATCAAGACGTTGCATGGTACCCACAAGAAGTCCGGAACCACTCATTTGGAATAAGCCAAGTAGCGCAGCAGCTGTACCCGCACGGTCACCAAAAGGTTCTAGAGCTTTGCCTGCCGCTGCACCAAGAATCCAAGCAAAGCCTACCGACGATAAGAAGATCGGTAACATGAACGCGATAGCCGTGGCTTGATTTGCAAGCACCAGCATAATCACACCCGCTAAGCCAAGCATTGAGATACCAACAATAAGCGCCCTGTAAGTACCAAAACGATCCATGAACTTAGGAGCGGTAAAGGCTGCCGCAATATTAATAACCGCGTTAACACCAAACCACAAGGTAAACTCATTCATCGTCAAACCTAGGTTTTCCATCAGCACAACCGGTGCAGAAGTAACATAAGCAAGAATGACTGCCATCGCCATCAAACACAATGTCGCATGGAAGATGAACGATGGTGTTTTCAATACCGACCAGTAACGCTCAAGCTTGAACACCGCAACCTTTTCTGTGGTGGGGTTAGACTCTTTCATCTGAAAAAACAAAACACCGCCAACGACTACGGCGAAGCCAGCCATAAAGCTGAAGTTTGAGCGCCAACCAAACTCTTGAGTAAGCCAAGCACCAAGAATAGGAGCCAACGCAGGAATAAAGCAGATCGCACCATTAAGGTAACTGATCATTCGACCACTCCTCTGAGGGCCAAATAGATCGCGAACCGTTGCAAAGGCTGCTACAGAAGTCGCACAAGCTCCTAAGCCTTGTAGCAGCCGAGCTATTAGCATCATATCAATCGATTGAGCTGCCCACGCCAAGCAAGCACTCAATGCATAGATACTAATACCTCCCAATGCAACGGTTCGACGTCCTAACTTATCAGCCAAAGGGCCAGCAAACAGTTGGCCGACACCCATGGCAAATAAAAACCAAGTTATCGTATCTTGTGCTAGTGCATGTTCCACGTGAAACGCTGTCGAAATTTGTGGCAGAGCTGGTAAATAGATATCAATAGCCAAAGGGCTAAATAGAACCAACATTGCCAATAAAGCAACCTGCAGTTTACTAGGGGTTGGAAGCGCGTTAGAAGGCACAAGATTCTCCGGATGAGTTAATTTCGATGCATAATAACCAACTAAAGATATGAACAAAAATGGCATATACTCATTAGCATTATTCCAAATAGGAAACTCACATGAATATAGAAAAACTGTCACGCCTCGACCTAAACTTATTAGTTTGTCTTCAGGTACTGATAGAAGAGCTGAGTGTCACTCGCACCGCACAACGTTTGTGCTTGAGCCAATCAGCGGTGAGTAAGTCATTAGCAAAACTTCGTGAGCAATTTAATGACCCCCTTTTCACACGCAGTGCTCATGGTCTACGACCAACACCAAAAGCGGTTTTCCTCAAACCTCGATTAGAAACGTTGATCAACCAGCTTGATGTACTTACCCAACCAGAGACTTTTACTCCCAATAACAGCGACCACAGTTTTCATATTGCGGCTGTAGAAAGTGTCTACCCGCTGATTCTTCCTCACTTTTTACCTGCGATATTTAGGCAGGCCCCAAAAGTTAACATCAACACTCACACTTGGTCAGAACAAACGTTTAAAAAACTACAGCTTGGTGAGTTGGATATAGGTCTAACGGGAAAAGACATAGACATCAACGATGCTAGGCTAACCATGCAGCCACCGGATGATATCTGTGAGCAAGAGATCTATCGTGACGCGCAAATGTGTGTACTAAGACGTAACCACCCAGCCTTAACTGGCAAATGGGACTTAGGTACTTACCTTGCACAACGGCATGTGCAAGTCAGGTGCGATGGAAATGACCGCTGGTTGCTAGATTATAAACTGGCAGACATGGGGCACCAACGTGATATCGCTATCTCGGTACCAGACTTCAATAGCGCCGCAAGCTTGTGTACTTATACTGATTTTGTATTTACGGCACCAAGCCACTTTACTTATCTTGTTGCCAAACAACTTGACCTAGTGGTGGTCCCTTTACCGATGGAATTCCCTCCGATGGCATACACTCTGTTTTGGCACCGTGACAGAGAAAACGACCCAGCATTAACTTGGCTGCGAGATATCATAAAAGAAAAAACCCTGCACCTTAGATAAAAATGGCGTTCAGTATTTGCAGCAAACGAACAAAAGCGCTAGCTTATTGACTTAGTCCCCTCATAGGTATCTCTACTGTGGGCGCTAATAAGGACCCTAACAATAAGGATAAACACAGATGCACAATACCACTGCTGAACGCGTTGCTGCGGTTCGATCTTGGCTTGAATCAAACCACTTAGATGCCGTGATCATTCCACACGAAGACGAATATCTAGGAGAATACGTTCCAGCTCATAACGAGCGACTGCATTGGTTAACCGGCTTCACTGGTTCTGCAGGTACAGCGGTTATCACTCGTGAGAAGGCTGCTATATTTGTTGATGGTCGCTATACCGTTCAGGTTCGTAAGCAGGTACCAGCAGAGTTGTTTGAATATCGCCACCTTATTGAAGAACCCGCTTTAGATTGGATCATCAATTCATTACCGCAAGGCAGTAAGGTTGCATTCGATCCGCGCATGCACACCTCAGCTTGGTTGAAAGGCACACAAGCAAAACTCGCAGATAAAGTGGAACTAACAGCACTCTCTTCTAATCCAATAGATCAGCTTTGGTCTGATCGCCCTGAACCTATCGTATCTGATGTACGCCTAATGGCAACAGACGCCGTTGGTCAGTCAAGTACAAGCAAGCGCGATGAGATTGCACGCATACTCAAGGCAAAAGGTGCTGATGCGGCTATTCTTACTGAACTCGATTCAATCTGTTGGTTGCTTAACATTCGTGGCTTGGATGTCTCTCGACTACCTGTTGTTTTATCCAACGCGATCATTCACGCCGATGAAAGCGTCGATTTCTTCTTAGACCCAGCGCGTATCCCTGCAGGCTTTGAAGCACACGTCGGTAATGGTATTCGTGTCTCTCATCCATCAGAGCTTAAATCCTGCCTTGAATCTTTAGCAGACAAAAATGTATCGGTCGATTCAGGTACCAGTAACGCTTGGTACACACTTGTTCTGCAAAATGCTGGCGCACATATCATTGAAGCAGCAGACCCATGCTTAATGCCAAAAGCCGCGAAGAATGAAACTGAAATTGCCGGTATGAAGGCGTGTCACATTCGTGATGGTGTTGCGATGGCGAAGTTCTTGTCTTGGATTGATGCAGAAGTGGCTCAGGGCAACCTACACAACGAAGCAGTCTTGGCTGACAAAGTACAATCATTCCGTGAACAAGATCCAACACTGATGGACCTAAGCTTTGACACAATATCAGCAGCTGGCGGAAACGCAGCAATGTGTCATTACAATCATGAAAACCAACCTGAACCAGGTCAGCTAGAAATGAATACTCTGTACCTAGTCGACTCAGGCGGTCAGTACCTAGATGGCACCACTGATATCACTCGCACTATCGCGATTGGCCAACCAAGCGACGAAATGATCCAGCAATTCACTCTCGCACTTAAAGGTCACATCGGTATTGCACGTGCTCGTTTCCCACAGGGTACTCGAGGTTGCCAACTGGATATCCTAGCGCGTCAGCACTTATGGGCTGAAGGGTTCGATTACGATCACGGTACTGGTCACGGTGTTGGGCATTTTTTAAGTGTTCATGAAGGTCCGCAAAGTATCTCTAAAAAGCTGGTTGACGTACCTCTTGTTGAAGGCATGGTGTTATCAAACGAGCCGGGTTACTACCGTACTGATGAGTTCGGTATCCGTATAGAAAACCTAGAGCTGGTTGTTGAGCTTCCAACTCAAGGTGACTTCTCAGTACTGACTTTTGAATCACTAACGCGTTGCCCTATCGATAAACGCAATATCAACGTCGATTTGCTAACACGACCTGAACTGGCATGGCTCAACGACTACCATCAAAAAGTATGGCACGATCTTAGCCCATTAGTTGAAGGTGATACGTTGGAATGGTTGCGCCAGTCAACGACTCCATTAGCTCACGCATAAGGTTTAGCTAGCTTATTAACTGAATCAAAACACACTTACTAAGTTAAATAAAAAGTGACAATAGAAAAACGGCTACCTAACAGGTAGCCGTTTCTGTTTGTATGTATCAATACATCTAAACTAATGTTTCACGTGGAACATTAATTTAGATGTTAACTAGCCAGAATAAGCACTGTGCCAATCTTTCCACACTGGGTCGAATCCTCGCCGACGAATCATCGACTCCACATCGGCAGCACTTCTCTCATCACTTATCTCAAACTGCTCAAGTTCTTCTTCGCCCGAAGCATAACCGCCAGGTTGGGTTTTCGAAGCCGCCGACATACTTGTTATTCCCAATGGCAACACATTGTCGCGGAAAGTTGCAGACTCACGAGTCGAAAGAGATAACTCAACCTCTGGGTTTAACAATCGATACGCGCAGATAAGTTGAACCAACTGTTTATCACTCATAACAGACTTAGGTTGTAGACCACCATTGGCATCTCCCCCCTCACAAGGACGAAGGCGCGGGAACGAAATTGAGTAACGAGTTTGCCAGTAAGTACGTTCTAGGTAATCTAAGTGAGCAGCAACAAAGAAGCAGTCGGTTCGCCAATCTTCCAAACCAATCAAGGCTCCAATACCTATCTTATCGATACCCGCCTTTGCCAATCGATCGGGAGTTTCGAGGCGGTACTCAAAATCCATTTTATTGCCACGCAGATGATGCTCCGCGTAGGTTCTTGGTTGATAGGTCTCTTGGTAAACCATCACCGCATCTAAGCCGAGAGTTTTAAGTTCTGCGTAATCATGCTGGTCAAGCGGCTGTACTTCCATCGCAAGGTAGTTGAATTGTTTTTTGATATTCGGCAACACCTGTCGGAAGTAATTCATTCCAACCTTAGTTTCATGTTCACCGGTGACCAACAAAACACTATCAAACTTCATCTTTTTAATAGCTGCACTTTCAGCATCAATTTCATCCAAGGTTAATGTACGACGCTTGATACGGTTCTCCATCGAAAAACCACAATACGTACACGCATTCGCGCACAAGTTAGATAGATACAAAGGAATATAAAGCGACATCGTATTACCGAACCGCTTACGCGTTAGCGCCAACGATTGTTGTGCCATCTGCTCTAAGTAAGGTTCTGCTGCCGGAGAGATCAAAGCCTTAAAATCTTCTAAGTCTCGTTTGGGTTTACTCAACGCGCGTTCAACATCCGCCGCCGTTTTACTGAAGATAGACATACCAATGTCGTCCCAGTTGAGCTGTTTAAATCGATCAACAAACGTCATAGTAATACTACTCGTCTAAGAATGAGGTTAGCGGGCTTGAAGCAACCGCGTGAGATACCTGACCAGCGAGACCTGCAAGGTAAGCCATACGACCTGCTTCAACTGCCAACTTAAAGGCAATCGCCATTTCAACAGGCTGTTGAGAGGCAGCAATCGCGGTGTTAACTAACACAGCGTCCGCCCCCATTTCCATTGCACGAGCAGCATGAGATGGCGCACCAATACCAGCGTCAACAATCACAGGGACGTTCGCTTGGTCGATAATGATCTCTAAGAAGTCTGCAGACGCAATCCCCTTATTTGAACCAATCGGCGCGCCTAGCGGCATAACGGCAGCACAGCCTACCTCTTCTAACCGCTTACACAGAACAGGGTCAGCGTGGCAATAAGGCAACACAACAAAGCCATCTTTAACCAACTGCTCAGCAGCGTTAAGTGTCTCAATGGGGTCTGGCATTAAGTACTTTGGATCCGGGTGAATCTCAAGTTTTAGCCAGTTTGTGCCTAGTGCTTCACGAGCCAAATGCGCAGCAAAGATGGCATCTTTTGCATTCTTCGCACCAGAGGTATTCGGAAGTAAATTGACGCCAGCATCAATAATGGGCTGCAAAATATCATCTTGCTCAGAGCGAATATCCACTCTCTTCAACGCCATAGTTGCCAGTTGAGAGCCTGACGCTTCGATCGCACTCGCCATAAAATATTTGTTTGCAAACTTGCCGGTTCCAGTGAAGAGTCGTGATTGAAACGTTTTATCTGCGATGGTTAACATGGTTAGCCCCCTGCAATCGCTTGGAAAAGAGAGATGGAATCGCCTTCGTTGACGATGGTTTGTTGCCATTGGCTACGCGGTACAACCGCATTATTGATAGCAAATACACAGCCCAAATCAGGTAGCGATAGTGCTTGGATGATGTCTGAGAGAGACGATGATTGCGCGACCTGCTCTGGTTGCTCGTTTATAGAAATAGTTATGTTACTCATTGTGCTTCTTCTTCTAAGTGTTGGGTCGCCGATGTATTGCAAACTGGACATTCGCTATCTTGAGTGACCATCAGGCTTTGCCAGTTCATGCTCTGGCCATCGAACAACTTAAGCTGATGTGTTGCGACTTTAAACTCGCCACTGCTAACACGCTGAATCGCAGCAAGAGCTTGGAGGTTGCCTATCGTGCCGACCACTGGGCCAATTATGCCGCTATCACTACAGCGCGTTGTTTGTGGATGATGATCGAACGGAAACAGGCAGTGGTAACACCCTTTCTGGTTCTGATAATCAAAGACAATAAATTGACCTTTCCAACCGATTGCAGAACCTGATATCAAAGGTGAATTAGCTTTGAAACATGCTTGGTTAACCTGCTGGCGTGAAACGAAGTTGTCAGTGCAATCCAACACGAGATCAGCCAACATCACTTCTAATTCAAGCTGGCTTTCACTCATTCGTTGATTGATGGTTCTTACTTGGCTGCGGCCATTGAGATCATTCAGTTGTTGTTTAAGAGCTTCGACCTTAGGTGAACCTAATTGGCTTTCCTTAAACGCTACCTGCCTCTGCAAGTTAGACGAATCCACACAATCATCATCGACCAATACGATCCTTCCGACACCAGAAGCTGCGAGATAGAGAGCAGCAGCATTACCCAAACCACCACAACCAATCACCAACACGTGGCTGTTTAACAGATTTCGTTGCCCTTGCTCACCAACCTCAGGTAATGCAATTTGTCGTTGGTAACGAATAAACTCAAAGTCACTCAACATAGCTAGGCTCCCGCATAACCTCTTTATTAGTCGTTGAAGAGTTAGAGGTCATCAGCTTATCGAAAAACTCGACAACTTGTTTTGGGTCTTCTGCTAATGTAATCGCACGTACAACCGCCAAACTCGAGACACCACAATCCCAAACCTGCGCAGCTGCCGATTGGTCAATACCGCCAATAGCCACCGTCGGATAACCAACAAGCTTTTCTGTGTATGGGATGGTATCAATTAGCTGTTGGTACAAAGACAAACGCACCAAGCCTTGGGGCTTGGATGGCATCTGTTTCGTCGTGGTCGGAAATATATGGCCTAGTGCAATGTAGCTTGGATTGATTTGGACGATGCGTAACAACTCATAATAACCATGAGTCGATAGACCGATCTTAATACCCGCTAGGCTAAGTTGGGAAAGGTTTGATTCTTCAATATCCTCTTGCCCCAGGTGCACACCAAAAGCACCATACTTGAGTGCAAGCTGCCAGTAATCGTTAATAAAAACCTGAGCGTTATGTTCTCGACCAAGTTCGATCGATCGTGCGACTTGTTGCTCTAAGTCGGCTTGCTGCGGGTTCTTAATACGCAGTTGGATTGTGTTGATTCCAAGCTTAAGCAATCTTTCTATCCACTCAGCATCATCAACCACCGGGTATAAGCCGAGGCTATCTTTGCTCAACTCAGGGAAAGAAAGTGATGTCCCTTGGTTAGCCCAACCAACACTGATATCCAGTCGTTCGTCTTCTAGAACAGGGATAGGAAAATTTTGATAATGTGCTGGCCATGTTCCACGTGAAACATTCGACGCTGCGCGAGCTAAAACCAGTGCGTCTTCCAATGGAAATTCCAGCGCCAACAAAGTAAGTAACCAAGCAAAGTGGCTACGACTATCTAACTCTTGATGAGCTGTACTTTCGCTCTTGATAACACGATTAGAACCTAAGTGTGACCAGAGATCCAGTACAGCTGAATCATCTGAGACACCGATATAAATGGTATTCGGAGTTTGTGTAAAGGCATCACAAACGTCAACTAGCGAAACTGAATTGCTGTAATCAATAATATGGTTCAGTTGCGCTAACTTGCACTCCGCCAATAAATCAACATCATGAACAAAGCCAATAGATAACACCTGCTGAGCATCAACGATAGAGAAGTATTGAGTCGGGCTTACACCCAACTCAACTGCATCGGTTGCCAAGCCTTGTCGCTTAGCAACCAATAGACAGTTTTGAACCTCCCCCGTTAACTCGATGTATTGAGATGGGATGAGAATCTTCACTGTCATTATTCCTCTAATTGAGCTTCTTTTGCACTTACTGCAGGGTGATAAAGTTCAGAGCCAGTATCACGGAACTCTTTTGATTTCTGACGCATCCCTTCCAACGGGTTATCCAACATCTTGATCTCGATAGCCTGATCAGCAGCCACTTGTTCGGTGTCTTTCGCGTACTCTCGAACTTCTTGAGAGATCTTCATTGAGCAAAATTTAGGGCCACACATTGAGCAGAAGTGGGCAACCTTGCCCGACTCTTGCGGCAAAGTTTCATCATGGAAAGAACGCGCAGTTTCCGGATCTAAAGCTAGATTAAATTGGTCTTCCCAACGGAATTCAAAACGTGCTTTAGATAATGCATTATCTCGGATTTGTGCACCCGGATGTCCTTTAGCCAAGTCTGCAGCATGTGCTGCCAGCTTGTAAGTAATCAAGCCAGTCTTAACATCTTCTTTATTTGGTAAGCCTAGGTGCTCTTTAGGGGTTACATAACAAAGCATCGCGCAACCGTACCAACCAATCATGGCCGCGCCAATACCAGAGGTAATATGGTCGTAACCAGGGGCAATATCTGTCGTCAGCGGGCCTAACGTATAGAAAGGCGCTTCATGGCAGTGCTCCAACTGCTCATCCATATTCTCTTTGATAAGATGCATAGGTACATGTCCAGGACCTTCAATGATCACCTGAACGTCGTATTCCCAAGCCACTTTAGTTAACTCACCTAGAGTACGTAACTCCGAGAATTGAGCCTCATCGTTGGCATCTGCAATAGAGCCAGGACGCAGACCATCACCTAGTGAAAGAGCTACATCGTACTTCGCACAGATCTCACAGATCTCACGGAAGTGGGTATAGAGAAAACTTTCTTGGTGATGGGCAAGACACCATTTCGCGATAATAGAGCCACCACGAGAGACAATGCCAGTCACACGTTTAGCCGTCATAGGCACGTAGCGAAGCAGTAAGCCTGCGTGAATAGTGAAGTAATCAACGCCCTGCTCTGCTTGCTCAATCAAGGTGTCACGCATGACTTCCCAATTAAGGTCTTCGGCTACACCATTCACTTTTTCAAGCGCTTGATACATAGGAACCGTACCAATCGGCACAGGGCTATTGCGAAGGATCCATTCACGAGTCTCGTGGATATTACGGCCGGTAGAAAGGTCCATTACGGTATCGCCGCCCCAGCGAGTCGACCATACTAGCTTCTCAACTTCTTCTTCAATCGAAGAGCTTACAGAAGAGTTACCGATATTGGCGTTCACTTTCACTAAGAAGTTTCGACCAATAATCATTGGTTCTGATTCTGGGTGGTTGATGTTTGAAGGGATAATAGCTCGACCTTCAGCAACCTCTTGACGCACGAACTCAGGGGTAATTTCTTTCGGTAGGTTTGCGCCAAAGTTATGGCCAGGGTGTTGGTGGTTCAGCTGCTCATCAGCAAACTTCTGACGTCCCATGTTCTCACGTATCGCAATGTACTCCATCTCAGGAGTGATTATACCCTGACGAGCATAATGCAGTTGAGTCACACATTGATCGCCAGTCGCGCGACGAATTCTAGGCAGATTACCGTAACGAAGGTCGTCTAGGGTGTCATCTTCTAAACGTTCTTTGGTGTAAACAGAGCTTACATCATCGAGCAGTTCCGTATCGCCACGCTCTTCAATCCATTGCTCTCGCAACTTAGGAAGGCCGCTGTAAAGGTCTATTTCATGTGTAGGATCGGTATAAACACCTGAGGTATCGTAGACATGAATAGGCTCGTTAGGCTCGAATACGGGCTCTTTTTTGCTACCACCAACCAGGCTATCAGCGAGTGATATTTCTCGTACAGGGACTTGAAGGTCCTCTCGAGATCCTTGAATGTAAGCCTTTTTCGAATTTGGGTAAGGTTGTACGGATAAAGAATCAATGAAATTCTTCGCTTCCAGTCTTGCTTGTTTACGACTCGACATAGCATTTTTCCTTGGCTTTTAGCCATTATTTATAGGGATAAAAAATGCTTGACGGATTAGATGCTACAAGAGGGATCACGGTAAGAAATACAGTTGTGATCTGGAGATAGATCTCTAGAAGGTTTCTAGTTAGATATCTACTCTTGTTCCCTTCGCAGGTATTAGCCTGATCAGGTTCAACGGATCCCGAGTTAACGGTCTCAGCCATATGGCACTCCGACAAGTATGATCGAGTATATAAAAACGGCTTAGATAAACCAAGCCGAGTTGTTAACAAATCGTAAAAAAACTTTAAGACTTTATCAAAAGTTGGAAGCCGATCCATGCTGCTGAGATACTGAGAACCACATTGAGCAGTACATTGATCCCCATCTTAAAAAATGCACCCTGCTGCATAAGAAGCACGTTATCCATCGAAAATGTAGAAAACGTCGTCAGTGCACCTAGGAAACCTAGGCCGATAATCTGTCTCCATGGTTCCGTTGCGAGTATCTCATTTTCAAATGCCGCAATAAGTAATCCCATAATAAAGGAACCAATAACGTTAACGGTGAGCGTACCAAAAGGAAAACCACGCCCTAACATCACCGCACATAACTCTGAAATCAAATAACGTGAGCAAGCACCAAACGCCCCACCAATGGCAATAAAACCTAAAATAGATAACTGACCCATGACTCCTCCCAAACAGTATCCCCTACATTCTAACTTTACCGCCGATAAAAGCGAGGGTAGAAACTAAGAATGCATGCGCAAATATTAAACGTTACAGGTGTCACTTAACTTCAATATATCCCATTAAACCCGTTTTCATGTGTTCTATAACATGACAGTGATACATCCAGCGCCCAGGATTGTCTGCAACAAATGCGGCTTTAGCTCGGCCATTTTTTCCAAGTAACACTGTATCGGTATGGAAAGGCTCTTCAACTTTCTTCCCATCAAGTTCCAATACAGTGAATGTATGACCGTGAATATGAATCGGGTGATGATATTGAGTGACGTTCTTAAGATCGAATATATAGGTTTTACCCAATTCTAAAGTCGCCAACGGTTCAGGAATATTATCTTTGCTCATCCCCTCCCATGCTCGTTTATTAGTTAGCCAAAACTTAGGCATAGATTTTCCATCTTTAGATACTGGAGAAACCGCCCCTTCCCATTCAAATAAAAAGTCTATTTCTTCTGCATTAGCAAGATCTAGGTTAGGTACTGGATTCAATGGTAATACTGGTAATGCTCGCTCTTGAGTAAATTCGGAACCTAAGACTTCAAATTGACACAAAGAAAATGGGAAACGCCCCTTCATCTGGAGAACGTTAACTCGGTCACCAGCTTTAGGTGCTATTAGCCCGAGATCAACACGCATACCTGGGCCTATTTTATGTTGAGTCAGCTTATAGGGTGTCTTTACAGGGTTGCCATCGATAGCAATGACCCATGCTTCAGCCCCTTCAATAGAAATTGGATAGGTAATCGTGTTATCAACATTAGCGATACGCAGCCTGGTCGTTGCATGTTGTTTTAACCGATAAACAGGCTCATGTATTCCATTAACGCTACTCCACTCTCCTGGCGTGCCCATGCGAGCGCTGAGGCGTGGGATCATTAGATCTTTCCATTGGCCTTTCTTATCGATATGCCAATGTTTAAGCATCAGTGCGTGCTCTTCATCAAACTGCACTGGGATGCTCTCCTCAACGATAATTAGACCAACCAAGCCCATACCAAGCTGTTTAACACTGTTCATATGTGGGTGATACCAAAACGTACCAGCATCTGGTGGCGTAAATTCATAAATAAAGGTTTCACCCGGCATGATCGGTGACTGGCTCAAGAAAGGAACCCCGTCCATTTCGATTGGAATTCGCAGACCATGCCAGTGAATGGTCGTCGGCTCTGAAAGCTTATTCGTAAAACGAATTGTGACCTTTTCCCCCTGTCGACAACGAATAGTCGGCGCTGGAATCTGCCCATTAAAGCCTAGAATATTAGTCTCAAACCCCGTCACGAGTTCAGCGGTTGAAGGCTCTGCCGTTAGGTCATAAACATACTTTCCTTGTTCATAAACCACCCGTTTCATAGAGCAAGCAGGCAGTACAGTGAGTGCAGATATAGCGAGAGATGATTGAATAAACTTACGACGGGAAATATCCATATTTGTTGCCTTTTAGTAATAACAACTAAAATGTAACAAAATATTGAGAATAATTCTCATAAAGAAGCATAGTTTGTACTGTTAGTTACTTATAACAGCGACTGAGATAAGTAAGCACTTACATTTTAAGACTATATTTTAGTAAAGGTAGGAATTATCGACTAAAAATTCGAACAAATATAAAGCAAAAAAGCCCCAGCATTTTTGCTGAGGCTTTGTATATGATATAGGTGGAAGTTTAGATTCCTAACACGCTCTGTTTTGGTAAGTCGGGGAATCCGCTGCTCTGCCAATTGGAGCTACACCCCTAAAACTTTATCTT
>NZ_LAUM01000045.1:0-35556 GCF_000972265.1 Vibrio sp. ECSMB14106
TGACAGAATCGGTTGGTACTTATCCCGTCAAGATCCCTCAGTAATGACAGTAAATGGTTATTCCCTCAGTAATGACATCTGAATTTTGACTCGTGGCACTTTTCTCTCAAAGTGCCTGCTAGCTCAGATCTGTCCGAAAATAAGTTATAAAAAACGTGAACGGTATTGATTGGGGCTGATCCCTACGACCTTTTTAAAGACACGCGTAAAATTGCTGACATCATTGTACCCAGTCATAAAAGCCACTTGTTCGATGGTGAGTTTATTTATGTTCATTTCGCGCTTGGCGATATCCATCTTGTAACGCAGCCTGTATTGCTGAGGGGTTAAACCTAATACCTTTTTAAATAACCGCGTCAACGTTCGTTCACTGACATAACAAAGCTCAGCCATTGCATGATTGCTTTGCTCGTTTAATGGAGTGTGTTCGCAATATTTTTGTGCTTTCAGAACGATCTTATTGCCGTGGGTATAATCAGGCATAAACCGTTCATAATGAGCCTGCAGTCGCCCGGTAAAATCTAACAGGCAAATATCAGCAACCTCTTTGGCGAGTTCATAACCACCATGACGGGCAATGACGTGCAGTGTTAAGTCCTGAAATGCGAACAAGCCGGAACCGGTAATAATTCGGCCCTCATCAACAACCATCTCATGTTGTTTAACCTCCAACACTTCTGGAAAATCAATAGCAAGCTGGTCGCATAATTTCCAATGAGTTGTCACTGCTCGTTGGTTGAGAAGTTTTGCATGGGCTAACCAAAAAACGCTTGCGCAATTTGCAGCCAATGTTGAGCCTTGTGAGTACCAGTGCTTAAGTGCTTTAAGTATCTTTTCATCATACCGTTTTAATGAGCCGAGATTGCTAGGAGGAATGAACACTAGATCTGGGTAATCAGAGATGTTGACCTGTTCAGGTAGCGTAACCGTGATATCAAAAAGTGGATGACTATTCACATGATTGGCAATCGATAAAATGTCTTCTATCCCCGCTATAGCAGAGCGCATCGCGTGCTCAGTAACAAGAACGGTGACTGCTATTTTTTTATTGTCCATATATGACCTTTATATGTCAAATTTGGACATTATATCGTTCTAACGATCGGAGTAAAGTCGTTGATCTCAAATCAAGGAGAATAACGACTACGAACCAAGCATTAATTATTATAGATATTCAGAATGATTACTTTGAAGGTGGTGCCATGCCATTGAACAACCCTATGACTGTGGCAAACAAAGCAAAGGAGCTATTGACTTTCTACCGTGAATCACAGAAGCCTATCATTCATATTCAGCACCTAGCTGCGAGGCCAGAATTGAAATTTATGCTTGAAGGAACGCACGGGCAAAAGATTCATTCTAGTGTTGAGCCTAAACATGGGGAGCGTATTATCACCAAAAACTACCCAAATTCATTTGCGGGAACAGAGCTAAGCGAAGTGTTAGATGAACTGAGTATTACTCATGTTGTATTAGCCGGTATGATGACACACATGTGCATTAGTAGTACCGCACGATCAGCCCTGGAGTATGGGTTAAATACCACGATTGCTCATGATGCCTGTGCAACATGCGATTTATCTATTTTCGAACAGATCATTCCTGCCAAAGAAGTACATTTAACCGCGCTCGCGGAAGTATCAAGTATCGCTAATATTGTAAGTAGTGAAGACATTATATGGGTAAGCTAGCGTGTAAAAAGCTAGCTTACTTCTGCCCCAAAGTTTGTTACGAACTATATGAACATGGCAAATTGTTGAAGGTAAGAATCGTAGCTTTCCTGATATCCAGATACGACAAGAGCCACTTCCTAGTGGCTCTATTACGTGCTATGCGGTAATAGTCTAGAGCGGAAGACAAGAAGGCTATCATATGTTCTCAGTAGACTGCTTTGCGATTAAGCCAAGTTCCCTTCAATGTTAATCCCGAGCTCAGGTTACTCAATTACCACACTAGATAATATTTCGTGCGGTAGAAACTGAATAACTAGTGCTTTGAGACCTTAATCGAAAATGATGACACCTTTTAGTAATTCTTTATTATCAACAACATCGCTTTCGTAACGTTCACCAATATCGTAAAAGTTGAACTTATGAGTTAGCATCATTTCTGAAGTGATATCGCCAGTTTGCATAAGATGACAAACTTTCTCAAAATCTTCCATGGTTGCGTTGCGGCTACCCATCATTGTGGTCTCTTTCTTATGGAATTCAGGGTCATCAATCTCTAGATTACCTTTGAATAGGCCAACGAAAACGATCTTACCACCATTGCGGATATGTTTTACCGCGCTGTTCATTGCAATTGAGTTACCAGTAGCGTCAATCACAGTACTAGCTAGGTGACCATTGAAGTAGCTACGCAGTTGCTGTTCAAAATTTTCGTCCATTGGATTTACTGTTGGTAAACCTAGGTTAAGCCCAACTTTTTCGCGGCGTAATTCTTGCGTATCCGCAACGACAACATTCGCTCCATCAGCTTTTGCGATTGCAGCAGCACCAAGGCCAATAGGGCCTGCACCAACCACAAGGATATCTTCACCTTTTTTCACATCAGCACGACGCACTGAGTGAGCGCTAATAGCAAACGGCTCAATGAGTGAAGCGGTAACAGGGTCAACGTTGCCTACTTTGATGACATTGCTTTTTGGCGCAACAAGATATTCACCAAAACCACCGTCTTGGTGTACGCCGATAACAGAAATATTTTCACAACAGTTTGTTTTTCCTGAGTGACATGATGGGCAGTCATTACAGGCAATATAAGGAATAAGTGCTACACGCTCGCCAACCTTAAACTCCGTTGCGTTGGCACCGCATTCAGCAACATTACCCGCAAGTTCGTGGCCAAGTACACGTGGGTAAGAAAAAAACGGCTGATTACCAGTGTACGCATGAATATCTGTACCACACACACCAACAGAGAGTACTTCAATTAAAACTTCGTTATCACCCGCTTTCGGCATCTCACCTTGTTTGTAGGTCATCTCATAAGGCTTTTCACATACTAACTGTTTCATTTCACACCTTTGTTATTGAACTCTTTATAAATGGATTGAAATTCATGCTAGTACCGACAAAAAAAAACTCAATGCAACAAAGTGCAATTGTGATCGGCTTCAATTTTATCTGTTCTCTAAACGTATTTAATTGCGAAACGTTAGATGCAGAGATTAAGAAAGCAAAGATGAGCAGAAATAAAGACCTTCAATATTCAATCATTAATAGAATGATTGATGACCTAAATAATGATGTTATTTCAACGCCATTACCCTCCATTTCAAACCTTGCACAATATTATGAAGTCAGCCGTACCACGATTCGTCATGTCTTGGATTACTTTGAAAAGAAAGGTGTCATCGATGTAAGTTTATCAGGTAAAGAAAGAACTTTATTAAGGAGTCCAGAACACACAGATAAGATTTCAATATTAACCTCACCGCAAAAAAAAGACGTTTCATTAATAGAAGGCTACCTGCAGTTTAACATTAATAATAAGACCATCTCGCCTGGAGATGTGATCAATGAAGTTCATTTAGCCAGCAAGTCAGGTTGTGAGCTGGGAATGGTTCAAGACTACCTAACCAATTTATCCAAATTCGATCTTGTAAAAAAAATCAAAGAAAACAAGTGGTTAATGATGGAGCTATCTCAAGATAGTGCCTTTAAGCTGTTTGAATTACGTGAAATTCTTGAGACGCACGCACTATCAAAGTTTATGAATTTGCCAAGAAATGATCCGAGGTGGGTCGAGGCTAAACACTTACTTAACGAACATAGAGACTTTAGAAAGCTTGTTATGAGGCAAGCCAAAGAGTTCTCTATATTAGACAAGAAGTTTCATAAGTTACTGCTTTCTGCACTTTCTAATAATTATATCAACGATCTCTTTAATGCAATTACGATGGTTTATCATTTTCATTACCAGTGGGATGATAAGAATATTAAACAGCGTAATGCAATCGCACTTGATGAGCATATGACTATTTTAAGCAAAATAATTACGGGTGATGATGTGGGAGCAAACATTGAACTTACTCGTCACTTAATGACAGCAAAAAAAGAAATTATATCGTCTGCTCTACTACCTGAGCTTTAAGATTAATAATAAAAACAGATAAGGAACATAGTAAAAAACAGTTTAAAAACACATTAACAAGACTGTGGTCATAAAAATATCAATTATAGTCCCCAAAAAAAATGTAATGAGAAATGATATTCGTGAAACAAAAAAGGACATTATAATTATGAAACTGAAACTAACCTCTCTTGCACTGCTTACCGCTGCGGCTTTCAATGTGAACGCAGCAACCGACGTAATGATCGCTTATGGTAACCAACCAGGTGAGCCGATTGATCTTGCTCTTAAACACTGGGCTGAACTGGTGAATGAAAAATCTAATGGTGAAATTAACTTTAAGCTTTTCCCTTCAAGCCAATTAGGTAGCGAAACCGAAGTTCTTGAACAAGCTAAGTTTGGTGCAAACATCATCACTATCAGCTCTTACGGTTACCTGATGGACATCGTTCCAGATATGGGGGTGATCAATGCGCCATACTTAACTCAATCGTTTGATAAAAAATCAAAACTACTACAAACCAATTGGTTTAAGGACCTATCAGCTGAGCTAGACACGAGCGGCCTGCACATCGTGGTCCCTGATGTTGTGTATGGTACACGTAACCTACTTAGTGAAGATAAAGTAACTAAACCAGAGGACTTAAAAGGCCAAAAAATTCGTGTTCAGCATTCACGTTTAATGGCTGCAACAGTGAAGTCTATGGGTGCGGTACCAACGCCAATGTCGCTATCTGATGTTTACCCTGGCCTCTCTCAAGGTGTAATTGAAGGAGTTGAGAACCCAGCAGTTGTATTATTTGGTGGCAAATTCTATGAAGTTGCTAAGCATTTAAACCTAACCGGTCACACTAAGCACATGTCTCCATTTGTTGCAGGTACAGCATTTTGGAACAGCTTAAGTGAGCAAGAGCGTGAAATCATCCTTTCAACTAGCCGTGAAATGGTGTCTTACGGTGCAACCTTGATTGAAAAAGCAGACCAAGCAGCTATCGAAGATCTTAAAGCACAAGGCGTCCAAGTTAACACTGTTGATGTGAAAGCATTCGAGGAAGCGGCTCGTGAGGTTATCCAAGGTGAATTTACCGAGTGGTCACCAAACCTATACGTGAAGACTCAAGAAAAACTTGCACAACTTTAATAAGTCGTAACTCATACCAATCAAGAATAAATGGTGAGTGTACTGCTCACCATTTATAAGGCTAATTTATGCAAGACTCCAACTCCTCAAGTCTCGATATGTCTACTAAACAAGAAAAAACAGCATTTCTTGATACTATTTTAAGAATAGATCAATTGATTGCTGCTTCCTCGTTAATCTCAATCGTGTCACTGATGATTTATGGCGTGATTACTCGTTATATCTTTAATTCGCCTTCAGCGTGGGTCGAAGAAGTCTGTTTGGCACTATTTACTTGGTTTACCTTTATGGGAGCTAGTGTACTGATGAAGTTTCAAGAGCATGTAAAGGTAGACTTTCTTGCTAAGAAACTGAACAAAAATATCTATCGATTCATCGAGCTATATATCATCCCTACTGTACTAATCATCACATTGATTTTTATGGCGTACTTCGGCTTTAAGTTGCTCGAAATGTCCCAGTCTCGCTTTACTCCTGCACTGAAGATCTCTTATGTCTACATCTATGCAGCGATTCCATTTGGAGCGGTGTTAATGCTTATTCACCTTGCCCGTAACACCATCAACAACATTAAAGGTAGCTAACCATGAGTGTGTTTGTCCCACTAGCATCATTAATGTTTCTCTTCGTTCTTGGTGTTCCTGTTGCATTTTGTATCTTTATCTCAACCCTGACCTACTTTTTGATTAATGACCACTTACCTATGGTAATGATGGTTCAACGTCTAGGTGGGGGTCTTGACTCAGTCACTCTTCTTGCCATCCCATTTTTTATCATGGCTGGCGTATTTATGAATAACACGGGTATCAGTAAACGCCTTTTAAAGTTTTGTGAAGTGCTTACGGGCCACATGAATGGTGGCTTAGCACAGGTCAACGTTGTACTAAGCACACTAATGGGTGGATTATCTGGATCTAACATTGCTGATGCAGCAATGGGCTCTAAATTACTTGTACCGCAAATGGTAAACCGTGGTTACAGCGCTGCATTTTCATCAGCAGTAACAGCTGCATCCTCGTTGATTACACCAATTATCCCACCTGGCATCGCACTGATTATTTACGGTTACGTGAACAACGTTTCTATTGGTAAGTTGTTCCTTGCAGGCGTTGTTCCTGGTGTATTGTTGTGTGCGATGATGATGGGACTCGTTTCTTATATCTCTAAAAAGCGTGGCTACTTGCCAATCCGTGAGAAAAAAGCATCGAAGAAAGAAATTGCTCTATCAGCTAAAGATGCCTTTCTAGCACTCCTTCTTCCAGTAATCATTATTGGTGGTATTCGATTAGGGGTATTCACTCCAACGGAAGCAGGCGCAGTTGCAGTTATTTACGCTTTGACTCTGGGGATGTTCGTCTACAAAGAGATGGATGTGAAAAATTTATGGGCTTCAACAATTGAATCAGTGATTTCGGGAGCCAACGTACTCTTCATTATCTGTGTTGCTTTCGGTTTCTCTAAGTTCTTAACTTGGGAAGGGGTACCACAGGCTCTCGCAGGTTGGTTAACCAACTCAGTAGATAGTCCAATTGCGTTCTTGCTCCTAGTGAATATTTTCTTATTGATTGTAGGGATGTTCCTCGAAGGCAACGCGGCGATGATTGTACTTGCGCCACTGCTCGCACCAGTTGCAAAGATGTACGGTATCGATCCAGTTCACTTCGGCATTATTTTCATCTTTAACAGTGCTATCGGCACCATAACTCCGCCTTTAGGTACTGTTATGTTTACCACTTGCTCAATTACGAAAGTAAACATAGAGAATTTCATTAAAGAAGTCTTCCCGTTCTGGATTCTATTGCTTGTGGCTTTGTTATTAATTACCTACATCCCAGCAATTTCAATCGGTCTGCCAAACCTAGTCTTCAAATAAGAGAGCGCACACATGAAAACACTAACAAGAAAAAATTTCGACCTACCACAATACACCACTAAGATTATGCAATTTGGTGAAGGTAACTTTCTGCGTGCATTCGTTGACTGGCAAATCGATTACCTCAATGAACACACAGATTTAGATGCTGGTATTGCAATTATTCGCCCAATTGATACAGATTTTCCGCCACTTCTTAATGAACAAGATGGCCTATACACCTCTGTAGTGCGTGGCATTAATGAGAATGACCAAGCGGTTGAAGAGTCACGCATCATCACCTCGGTGAATCAAGAAATTGCTGTGTACCAAGATGTCGACGCTTATATGACGCTGGCAGAGGACCCGAACATTAAGTTCATCTTTTCAAATACCACTGAAGCAGGGATTGCTTTCTCTGCTGACGACAAGTTTGATGCGCGGCCTGCAACAACTTTCCCAGCTAAGCTCACACAATGGATGTTCGCGCGCTTTAAGCACTTTGGTGGCGCTACGGATAAAGGGCTATTTATCATTCCGTGTGAATTGATCGATTACAACGGTGATGAACTAAAGGCGATGATCCTAAGATATATTGAGTTGTGGGAGCTTGGTGCTGAGTTTAAGGCTTGGATAGAAGAAGCAAATAGCTTCTGCTCAACATTGGTGGATCGTATCGTGACTGGTCATCCTCGTGAAGAACTACCAGAGCTTGAAGCTAAGGTTGGTTATCAAGATCAATTCATGGTAACTGCTGAGTACTTCTATCTATTTGTTATCCAAGGACCGCAAGAGCTGGCACAGGCACTTAAGCTCGAACAACTCGATTTAAACATTAAGATTGTCGATGATATTAAGCCTTATAAAGAACGTAAGGTTGCAATCCTTAACGGTGCCCACACTGCATTAGTGCCAGTTGCATACTTAGCCGATAGAGATGCGGTTGGTGAGTCGATGAATGACGAGCTGCTTAACCGCTACATCAACGCACTGATCGATGATGAAGTCATCCCATCGCTTAGCCTAGCGGAAGGTGAGCTGAAAGCCTTCGCTGACAGTGTGATGGCGCGTTTTAAAAACCCGTTCATCAAGCACCAACTAACATCTATCGCGCTTAACAGCATGACGAAGTGGAAAACCCGACTGCTACCACAGTTAATCACTTACACAGAAAAACACCAAACAGCGCCTAAACTAATGAGCTTGTCTCTTGCGGCGCAGATCCTTTATTACAAAGGTAGCCGCAATGATCAGGCTATTCCATTAAATGATGATCAAAAGTGGCTAGACTTCTTCCAGTCAGCTTGGGCGAAATGTGATTCACAAGCTTTGGATATAACATCGCTAGTTACAGCCGTACTGCAAGATGCAGAGCACTGGGGACAAGATCTGAACAAATTACCAACACTAACTGAACAGGTTTCGGGTTTCTTAGCGCAAATGGTTGCCACAGATGTGCGTACAGTAGTAACCGAGACACTAGGAAACAACGAATGAAGAGTTGGATCCAAATAAACAAAAAAGACAATGTCATTATTGCTTTAACACCGCTTAAACAAGGCACAGATATTGAGGTTAATGATCGCCAAGTAACCTTACTGCAAGATGTTGATAAAGGGCATAAAGTCGCTATCTCATCAATTGAAGAGAATGGTCTACTCATTAAGTATGGACAGAGCTTTGGACATGCAACTTCTGGGATAAAGACCGGCGAATGGGTACATACTCATAACGCTAAGACCAATCTTAATGACGCACTAGAATACCAATACCAGCCACTGGCGATTGAAGAGTTAGAAATGGTTGCGGATGCAGATGTCCAAATTTATCGTCGTGATACAGGTGAAGTGGCGATCCGTAATGAACTTTGGATTATACCCACTGTAGGGTGCGTTAACGGTATTGCTCAGCAGATGGTCAATGCTTTTAAAGAAAGTCATGATTTGAGCGGTATTGATGGGATTCATGTATTTCCACATCAATTCGGTTGTTCTCAATTAGGATCTGATCACCAAACTACTAAACAATTATTGCAAAGCATGGCGACACACCCAAATGCGGGGGGCGTACTTGTGGTCGGCTTAGGTTGTGAGAACAATCAGGTAGCGGCATTTAAGGAAGATCTTCCTGAGCATGACGAAAGCAGAATGCGTTTTATGATCGCCCAACAAACTCAAGATGAGATTGAACATGGTATGGCACTGCTAGAAGAGCTGTATAGCACCATGAAAGATGACCAGCGAGTGGTTGGTAAACTATCTGAAGTGAAGTTTGGCTTAGAGTGTGGTGGTAGTGATGGCTTGTCAGGCATAACAGCTAACCCGATGCTTGGCTTATTCTCTGATACGATTATTGGACATGGTGGAACCACCGTATTAACGGAAGTACCAGAAATGTTTGGTGCTGAAACTCTGCTGATGGGGCGTGCAGAAAGCGAGCAAGTGTTTGACAAGATCGTAAATATGGTCAATGACTTCAAACAGTACTATAAATCGCACAATCTGCCGATTTATGAGAACCCATCACCTGGAAATAAATTAGGCGGAATTACGACACTGGAAGACAAATCTTTAGGCTGTACACAAAAAGCAGGAGAGAGCCAAGTCGTTGATGTTGTGAATTATACCCATAAGTTGAAAAAGCCTGGTCTGAACCTGCTAAACGCTCCGGGTAATGATGCGATTGCAACCAGTGCGCTTGCTGCAGCTGGTTGTCATATGGTTCTTTTCACAACTGGGCGCGGCACGCCTTATGGTGGTTTTGTACCGACAATGAAGATTTCGACTAACAGTGACTTGGCAAACCAAAAGCCACGTTGGATTGACTTTGATGCGGGGCAGCTAGTGTCCACAGAAATTTCAATGCAAGGACTACTGCATAACTTCTTGGACAAAGTGGTCAATACTGTCAATGGTGAGCGAGTGAATAACGAGAAAAATGGCATTCGCGAGCTGGCGGTATGGAAGAATGGTGTGACGCTCTAAGATGAAAAATATCGCAATAATTGGAGAGTGCATGATTGAGCTGAACGGCAAGCCGTTCGGCGCAATGCACCAAACCTTTGGTGGGGATACACTTAACGCTGCGGTTTACCTACGCCGCGGTTGTGAACTCAATACTGAAGAACAAGCTATTACCGTTTCTTATGTTTCTGCAATGGGCGCTGATCCGTTAAGTGAAGGTATGATTGCTCGTTGGCAGCAAGAAGACATAAACACCGACCTTGTACTGCATGACGAAACTCGTACCCCGGGCCTTTACCTCATTCAGTTAGATGACCAAGGCGAGCGTACGTTCTTGTACTGGCGTAACCAATCGCCAGCACGCTACCTACTGCAACATCCAGACTTCAACCGTATTGAACAATCTTTAACGAAGATGGATATGGTGTTTGTCAGTGGTATCAGCCTAGCGATTTTGCCTGATGAAGACCGCAGCAAGCTACTCACCCTACTTGCTGATCTTCGCCGTCAAGGCGTAGAAGTATCATTCGACAGCAATTATCGCCCAGCTCTATGGCCAAATGACGAGCTGAGAACGGTCAAAGAGCACTACAAAGCAATGTATCAAACTACGGATTTAGCGCTGGTCACTTTTGATGATGAACAGCTGATCTGGGGTGATAAAACACCTGAAGATACATTGACTCGCCTGCATAACCTTGGGGTCACCAAGGTTGTGGTCAAACTGGGTGAGAAAGGTTGTCTTGTTGGTGACACTACCCATGACAACAGTTACACAGTGCCGACGATACCAGTCGAAACTGTCGTCGATACCACATCAGCGGGTGACTCATTTAACGGCGGTTTCCTCTCTTGCTACTTAGCGGGAGGCACCCTAGAACAATCATGCCAACGCGGCAATGCACTTGCCGGCGTGGTAATCCAACACCGTGGCGCAATCATTCCCAAATCAGCCACTAATGTTGTGACTCAAAAATAGAACTAATTTCCAAGGATTTATCATGTCTACAATTAACGAACAGCTCAAATCACTAAAAGTCATCCCAGTTATCGCAATCGACAAAGCTGAAGACATCATCCCACTGGGTAAGGTGTTAGCTGAAAACGGTCTCCCAGCGGCAGAAATCACCTTCCGCTCTGATGCAGCAGCAGAGGCTATTCGCCTACTTCGCGAAGCACAACCAGACATGCTGATTGGTGCAGGAACCGTTCTAAACAAAGAACAAGCGATTGCAGCGAAAGAAGCAGGCGCGACGTTCGTCGTATCTCCTGGTTTCAACCCAAATACTGTCAAAGCCTGCCAAGAAATCGGAATCGATATTGTTCCTGGTGTTAACAACCCAAGCACAATCGAAGCGGCGCTAGAGATGGGACTAACAACTCTGAAATTCTTCCCTGCTGAAGCGTCTGGTGGCGTAAACATGGTGAAGGCACTACTGGCTCCTTACGGTAATGTGCATATCATGCCAACGGGCGGTGTGAATCAAAAGAACATCAAAGACTACTTAGCAGTACCTCGTGTACTTGCTTGTGGCGGTACTTGGATGGTCGACAAAAAGCTGGTTGAGGCTGGTGAGTGGGAAGAGCTTGCTCGCCTAACTCGTGAAGCGGTAGAGTTAGTAAAACCTTAAAGTAACCTTCACCGAGAGGACTTATGCCCGGTATGCCATCACGCTGGGCTAATTACAGATGTGCCCTTTAGGGTTCCTTCACAATACTTACTATTAGTAGGCAGTTACATGACCTCCGGCTTAGCCGGAGGCTTATTGGGTTACGCCCTCGAAGGGCTCAAGTAAGCGCCCAAGGTGCTAGACTCCAAACTCTAGTTGATCATGGTGATGTACACGAGTAAAAAAGTCTCATACTCTCATCCATCTAACTCATTGAGTTCCTGTTGATGTAAACACCTCGGAAGAATAAAGTGTCATACTATTCGAATCGATTTAAGGGTTATTTCTGTCTCGTTTATGTCCGTGCGACCTGAGGTCGTATGAAGCGTTGTTCACCGCTTTATGAGTGAACCGTCTGTATCACCAGATGAACCTACGAGCCTGAATAAAGCAGCGGCTCGGACAATGTAACGAAACTCGGCCGTTGGGTTGAGTGGGAAAAGAATCGTGAGAGGACGTTCCTCCTGAAAACCACAATTCGGGTAAGTGCTAGGTAGTCAGTATGATGAACGTATGTGAATCCATTCAAGGTGCGTTATACGATGAAGCAGCGGAAGTGGTTAATACGCTGTGGCCAAAAGGCAATGAGAGTTGGAAAGAGGTTGGACAGTACTTTTTCGTGGTCACCGTACTCTCCGCACTATAGTGGGCATCTAAGCTGACATTTTACGTAACAGGGTAAGCCTGTATCACTCCCCTTGGGAAAGCCTTTGTGGCCGATAGTGATGCAGGTATAGGAGGTCGGAAAAAGCGAAAGCTACATTGTAATGATGTAGATACAGACTTATGTCTGATCACGAAAGTGAGCCCACTTCCGACTGGTCTCCCATTGCGAGAGAATTTGAAGAACTTTATTCAAGGAGAAAAGCAAATGGTGATCTCGAAAGAGATTAGTGCATCTTCTGACGGCGCTCAATGGCAGTCCATCGACTGGAAATCCGTTGAAGCACACGTATTGAAGCTTCAAATGCGTATCGCAAAAGCAACGAGAGAAAAGAAATACAGTAAGGTCAAGTCCTTACAGTGGCTCTTGACTCATTCTCGCTCAGCCAAGCTTCTTGCGGTTAAGCGAGTCTCTCAGAATAAAGGCAGTAAAACGTCTGGAATAGACGGTGTCACCTGGAACACAGATGTACGCCGTATGAAAGCAGTCAATCAACTGAGCCGCAAGGCTTACTCTGCAAAACTACTCAAACGTATCTACATTCCCAAAAAGAACGGTAAGCTCAGGCCATTGGGTATTCCGTGCATGATTGATAGAGCGCAACAAGCCCTCCACCTTCTAGCATTAGAACCAGTGTCCGAAACGCTAGCCGACCTCAATAGCTATGGGTTTAGGCCAAATCGCAGCACGGCTGACGCCGTCAGTCAGTGTTTCAAATGTTTGGCACTAAAGCGATCTGCGAAATGGGTTCTTGAGGGAGATATTAAAGCTTGCTTCGACAAAATCGGGCATCAATGGCTTGTGGACAATATCACGGTAGATAAACGTATGTTAGAGCAATGGTTAAAGTCTGGCTATGTGGATAAGGGGCTGTTCTATGATACCGATGAGGGTACACCTCAAGGTGGAATAATCTCTCCAACCTTGATGCTAATGACTCTCGCGGGAATAGAGCAACAAATAAAATCTACAGCCCTGAAAAAGGGTGCTAAGGCCAACTTTATCGGTTACGCGGATGATTTCGTGGTTACTTGCTCTTCAAAGGTGGTGCTAGTGAGCGACATCAAACCGTTGATTTCTGGCTTTTTGGCAGAAAGAGGGTTAGCCCTCTCCGAAGAGAAAACGAAGATCACTCATATTGATGATGGCTTTGACTTTCTAGGCTTCAATCACAGGAAGTACAAAGGGAAATTGCTCATCAAGCCGAGCAAATCCAACACGTTGTTATTTTTAAGAAATCTACGAGGACTCATCAAAAAGCACGCAACCATCCCTGTTAACGATCTTATCAAGTTGATAAATCCGAAACTTAGGGGATGGGCGAATTACTATCGTCACTGTGTTGCTAAACAAATATTCGGTTATGTCGGCCACAAACTATTCCAAGCGCTATGGCACTGGGCAGTTAGACGTCATCCAACCAAGTCCAAAGACTGGGTTGTTCATAAGTACTTCCTCAATCGTAAAGGCCAGTGGCAATTTCACGGTTGGCAGAAAATCATGAACATGGACTGTCACTTCAATCTGTTCCAAATAGCGAAAGTGCCTATCGAAAGACACGTGAAAATTAGGAGTGCTGCGACCCCTTTTGACCCTCAATACCAAGAATACTTGGCGAAGAGAAAACCTAAAAGGCTAGCTCGTAACTCTTGGAACGAACCTGCTTCGACTGCTTTATAAGTTGTTGGGTATCAATGATGCCTTAGTGGAGGCTTGAGCCGTATGCAGTGAAAGTTGCACGTACGGTTCTTAGAGGGACGACACTTGGTAACAAGTGTCGTCTACTCGACAGAACCTTCATAGGAAGAATCTTTACCCGTTTGTGATCATCTGGCACTTCTAAAAATACCCTCAAGCAATTGGCTTGAGGGTATGCTCTAGGTTTCAATTTTGCGTCTTCTGGTTTAGTTGGTGGGCATATTGCACCAAGTTCTATTCCTCAGACAAGGGAACGGCTCACATTCTGGCCTTAGTAGGTACTGCACTTTAGATAAGCCGATTTAATCTTGCTATGATTTTTCTTTTAGCATCTCCCGCACCACATAATGCAGGATACCACCATGTTTGAAGTAGGTGGCTTCAGTGCTCGTGTCGATACGCGATAACAGATTGCAGCGCTTATTCGTGCCATCGGGATAGTTTATAATCATGGTGTATGTCTGCCCGGGGTGAATTTCTCCTGATAGACCTTCTATGTTTATGGTTTCTTTGCCACAGAGCCCAAGGCTTAGCCTGTCGGTGCCTTGTGGGAACTGTAACGGTATAACGCCCATACCGATGAGATTGGAACGGTGAATTCGTTCATAAGACTCGGCCACTACTGCCTTCACACCTAACAAGCGGGTGCCTTTTGCTGCCCAATCTCGGCTCGATCCTGTTCCATACTCTTTCCCGGCTATCACAACCAAAGGGGTGTTATTTTCCTGATACTTCATGGCAGCATCGTAAATCGTCATTTGCTCACCGGTGGGTATATACGTGGTATAGCCGCCTTCTACATTCTGCAGCATTTCATTTCGGATCCGCACGTTGGCAAAGGTTCCTCTCATCATGACTTCATGGTTTCCTCGTCGTGAACCATAAGAATTGAAATCTGCAGGCTCCACACCATGAGATTGCAAGTATATACCTGCTGGAGTGTCTGGTTTGAATGAACCTGCTGGAGAGATATGATCGGTCGTAACCGAGTCACCCAGCAGCGCTAATATGCTCGCATTTTTTATATTCTCAATCGCGTCGGGTTGTGTTTGCATGCCGACGAAAAATGGTGGCTGTTGAATATAGGTCGAGTTATCGGACCAAGTGTAGACTTTACTTTCCGACGCTTTAAGCGCTTTCCAGTTGTCATCACCTTCAAACACTTCGCCGTATTCCTTATGAAACATCTCGGTTTTTACGCGCAGCATGGCTTCATCGATTTCTTGCTGAGTTGGCCAGAGATCCTTGAGATAGACGTTATCTCCATTAGCATCAATACATAAAGGGTCTTTAGTTAGGTCAAGCCGCACATTGCCTGCAAGTGCGTACGCGACCACCAATGGTGGCGAGGCCAGCCAGTTAGTTTTCACCAGAGGATGAACCCGGCCTTCAAAGTTACGATTCCCTGAGAGCATTGAAGCGACGGTAAGATCGTTATCTATAATGGCCTTTTCTACGGCAGGCGGCAAAGGACCGGAGTTACCAATACAAGTGGTGCACCCATAACCCACCAAGTTAAATCCCAGTTGGTCTAAGCTTTCCTGAAGTCCTGTGACTTTTAAGTAATCGGTGACTACCTTGGATCCCGGAGCAAGAGATGTCTTAACCCAAGGCTTGGTTTGCAATCCTCTTTCTATTGCTTTTTGGGCTATCAGACCAGCGGCGATCATGACGCTTGGGTTCGAGGTGTTAGTGCAGGAGGTGATTGCTGCAATGACCACCGAACCGGGCATGAGATGCGTTTTCACACTGTCGATATCTAAATTGGCGTTGGTTGTCCGTTGAGCGTTACTGTCGGTACTGTTCTGCTCTTTGTTTCGTTTAATTTTCTTATCTTTTTCCTGTGGTGTCACTTCTGTTGTTTTCATGAAAAGGTCGAATGCTGACTTAATATTTTTAAGAGCCACGCGATCTTGGGGTCGTTTAGGCCCGGCGACACTTGCTTCCACTTTATCCATATCAAGTTCTAGGTGGTCAGTGTAAATCGGTTCATGATTTGGCTCGCGCCACAACCCTTGAGCCTTGGAGTAAGCCTCAACCAAAGCTATCTGAGAGGCTTCTCGACCGGTAAGCTCTAAGTATTTTAGTGTTTGCTCATCGACCGGAAAGAAGCCACATGTTGCGCCATATTCAGGCGCCATATTGGCAATTGTTGCTCGGTCGGCTACGGGCATATCTTTCAATCCATCCCCATAGAACTCGACAAATTTACCAACAACCCCTTTTTTTCGTAACATCTCGGTCACGGTGAGCACAAGGTCGGTTGCATTAATGCCTTCACGCAATTTTCCGGTAATTTTGAAGCCGACCACCTCAGGGATAAGCATAGAAACTGGTTGGCCTAGCATGGCGGCCTCAGCTTCGATGCCGCCCACTCCCCAACCTAAAATGCCTAAGCCATTAATCATTGTTGTATGTGAATCGGTCCCTACAAGCGTATCAGGGTAGGCAATCGTTTTTCCGTCGAATTCTTTATACCAGATGGTCTTACCCAGATACTCTAGGTTCACTTGGTGGCAGATCCCCGTTCCTGGAGGAACCACGCGGAAGTTATCAAAAGCTTGTTGCCCCCATCTTAAAAATTCATAACGTTCTTGATTTCGTTGCATTTCAATACTGACGTTATCTTTGAAGGATGAAGTATCACCAAAATGATCAACCATTACCGAGTGGTCAATCACTAAGTCAACAGGGGTTAAAGGGTTAACTAATGCAGGATCTTTACCTGACAGCCGCACCGCTTCCCGCATCGCTGCCAGATCCACGACGCTTGGAACGCCAGTAAAATCTTGCATGAGAACTCGAGCGGGTCGAAATGGGATCTCGGTATCAGACCTGCGCGATTTGAGCCACTCAGCCATGGCATTTATATGCGTTTGAGTGACCGAAAAAGAGTCTTCATTACGCAAAAGGTTTTCCAGCAGGACTTTCAGACAAAAAGGTAACTGGCTTAGATCGCCCAATGTGCTTTCGGCTTTTATCAGGCTGTAATAGTGATAGTGCCGACCGCCCACAGTTATAACTGAAAGTGTATTCAAGCTGTCTTTACTCCATTGTTCGCTTGGCATGAAGTGCCTCCTATAATGCTGTGCGTGATACGACTCTTTGTGAGCATGCCGGCCTTGTTGATTGACCAACAGACGCGTTCATAATTTAGTATGACAAACTTTAGGAAAAATGTAGGTCGTTCTATTGAAGATCCGGAGCAACGTCGATGTTTCGCTGAAATTAAGTTGAGATGATTGACGAATGTCACGAGTAAGATTTTGTACTAAATAGAGACAGTTGCAAAAAGCCATGAACCGTGGAGCATGCCTCTGGCGACATACCCCATACTTCCTATCCAGCGACAACATTTCTATTGATATAATCGGCATTCTGGCTTCTGCGTAACCATACTTTTTCATGGAAGAAGTAAGCCACAGAGTTTATTGCAGGTTCGATTGTTGCCATTAAACCACCGAGGAAAGCATCGCCTGTTAATGCATAAGTTACCGTAAACGCAACGCTAAAGTGAATGGTGGCAAAGCTGGCTGTTTTCACTTGAGTCATGGATTCTCGGCGCTTTAGAAAGGCGACTTTTTGCCAAATTTTTTCATGTAGATAAAAAGCACCCGTATTAACTGAAGGCTCGACCATGGCAATCAAACTACCGAGTAGGAAGTCGCCTGTTAAGCTAAAAGCGACCAAGGTTGCAATGGTAAAGTGAATAGCTGCAAAAGTGATTGTCTTGATCATCGTATTATCCTAAAGCGGTTCATCTGAGTTGATAGAATCATTATCGATAATTATTCTCATTTACGGAGGTGGATTGATTCTATGGTAGTGATAGGTTTTGACAATCAAGCGTTAGAAGTAGATCGGTGAGTATTAAACAAAGTAAGGGCAAGTATTTTGCCCTTATTGGTTTAAATCGAATCGTATAACCAATGATTCACATATGGCTTGTTATCTAAAACGACTCTTCATCATTAGTAATAAGAAGTATCCACTTCCCATTATTGATACTAATGTGCCGGCAGCCATATTAAATGGGTATATCGCTACTTGCCCAAGCCAATCAGCCCAAATCATGAACGTAATTCCAATGATTCCTCCGGTGAGCAGTTGCGGAGTCGCTTTCTTTGCGCCGAGCATCATTGCCATATGAGGGGCAACAAGGCCGACAAACGCTACCGGTCCCATTGTTGCGGTCGAGAAAGCACACAGTAATGCTACCAAAGAGAGACCGACTACATTTACTAGGTTAGCATTCAAGCCGCGAGCGTTGGCAAACTGACGGCCAATAGCAATCACAGTTAACCAGCGTGATAACATCAGTACGATTAACACTAATGCCGCACTAGCGGTAAGTAACAGCATGGCTTGTTCTTGCGTTACGCGGTAACTAGATCCGGTTAGCCATAGTAGTGTTTTGTAACTATCGCCCGTTCCCTTAGCAAGTGAGAACTGGATGAAAGCTTCAAGCATTGCAGTAAGTGCAATACCAGACAAAATGAAGTTAGACGGATTAAAGTTGTGTTTTTTTCCTAGTAGAAGTAACGCAATAAGCACCGTTACACTGCCTAGGAATGCAACCATCCACTCAGAACCGGACCATGCACTTCCAACAAACAGAGTTGTGGTGACAATAGCAAAGGTAGCGCCAGAGGAGACCCCTAAAATATCAGGGCTTGCCAAAGGGTTATAGACTAAGCGCTGTAAGATCACACCAGAGACCGACAGCGCTAAACCTACTGATATTACGGTTATGAGTCGAGGCCAGCGAAGCTGCCATTGATATTCATTTGGAGAAGACAGCATCAACCCATTTGAAGTCGTAGTCGCGAAAATATAAAGCAAGCCGCCGATCAAACAAGCGGATAGGATAAGCCCAATCGTTGATCTTGAGATGCGATTTTTGCCTTCGCCCATCGAGAGATTGACTTGATCCTGTGCGTGCAAAGATTTACGGCTAAACCAAATGAGCGCCGGTGCACCAATCGCCGCTGCTGTCACTCCGCTAGGAATCGTTTCTTCAAACCAAAACGTCAGTAGCATGGCTAGCGTGTCGGTAAAGATAAGTAACCCAGCGCCAAGTACAGCACTTGATAGCAGTTGCTGTCGTGGTGTTCTCGCCCCTAACGCTCGGGCAATATTTGGTGTGAGTAAGCCAATAAAGCTAATGATACCAACGGCGGTAATTGAGGCTGAAACCAACCAAATACCCATTACCATTAGCAAGGTAAAAGCAGGAACTACGGGTAGCCCCCTTGCTGTTGCGCCTTCTTGGCCAAGGCGAAGTAATGTCAGAATTCTTGGGGCAATGAGGAATAAAACGAGCGCAATACCCGTCTTCGGCAGCAACCATTCGAACCAATCCCAACTGTATTGGGTAAGATCGCCTGCGCCCCACATGAATACGTTTTGGGCAAATTGAGCATTGAGTACCACAATTGCTGCAGCGACTGAACCGAGCAAAATATTAATGACCATTCCAGAAACCACCAAAGGAAGCCCCGTCATATTCTTGAGCCCGACAATTGTCACAATCAGCCCAAACGCCATTAATGCACCGATCATGGCAGCCAATGCTGAGTAATCTGCAACGTAATCGACAAACCAAACATTCATTACAACAAGCGCTAGCCATGCACCGGATGAACTGCCTAGGGTGAGCGGTGAGGTGAGGTTATTCTGTGTCAGTTGTTGCATTAAGCTTCCGACCAGCCCAAGCATCGCACCCACTAATATCGCCATGGCTAGACGTGGGAGTTGGGAGTCAATAAAGAAGATCTCATCAAAGCTGGTGGCAGAGCTTGGTGTCGTGATTAAGCTGAATTGCTGGCCAAATGCGAGTGATGTATCAATCTGTAGGCTGAAAATCGCGAAGCAAACAAGTGCCATTAAGGAAGAGGAAACTAATTTGATGTTCATTTGTCCTCCGCCAGGTCAATTAAGCTGTCTGTAATGGCTTCAGCTAAATAAAGCAATGACATTGCTCCGCCATAGTTCCACACAGATCGCACTGAATTGACTCGGCCCTCTTTAACAAAAGGTAGAGCTTGCCATAGGCGGGCATCTTTCAATTTTTCTTCTTGAGGAAAGGGCTGCATATACAGAACATAACTCGCACCTGCTTGTTGCAACGTGTTGATGCGAGTTTGTTGAATTCCCCAGGCTCTCGGCTTAACGGGAATTGGGTTATTAAAGCCAAGCTTTGACACCACATACTGTGTCGAAGAGTTATTTGAATACAAGAACACAGAATTCAATGTAGAGAATCGCATCACGACCAAGTTGGTGTTTGGTGCGTAGTAGGGGGCGAGCTTCTGCTTCAATTTAGAGAGTTTAACTTCCATCTCTGTTAGTTGCTGCTTTGCGATGTCTTCTTTGTCGAGTAGCTTACCAATGGTTTTAAAGTGCGCTATTGCAGTGTTGGCGGCATTTTCTTTTTCAGTGAAATTGGGCAGATAAACCACAGGCGCAATTTGTTCCAAGATCGGCAAAATGTCTTGCTGTGGTGACGCCGCTAAAATTACGTCGGGTTTGAGATTCGCAATCAGCTCTAAGTTAGGCTCTGAGCGCGAACCAATATCGGTAATCTCTTTTGGGGCCTCAGGCTTTACTACCCAAAGTCGATAACTCTCAAGCTCAGGTGCGCCCACTGGCGTGACACCTAGTGCCAATACTTGCTCAAGGAGATCCCAATTGAGAACCACAACTCGCTTTGGCGTTTCGGCAAAACGATGTGAACTGACTTGGTTTTCAATCGTCTCAGCAGCATGGCTGAAAAATGAGACCAACAACGAAACCACGATGACAAGTAGACGAAGGTGAACATTAATCAGGCGCATACAACCGCAACCTTTTGACTCGCTACGCTATTCCCTGGGGCTGGGTGGTCAATCAACTGAATCGAAGATTCGTATAAGTTGGATAGACGTTGTTCATCCAGCAAGATGTCAGCAGGTCCCTCAAACGCAATTTGGCCCTGTTTTAATGCAACAATATGAGTGGCATAGCGAAGCGCGAGGTTAAGATCGTGCAGGATCACAATGATACCGACATTTTCAGTTCTGTTGAGTTCCGACAATAATTGCATGAGTTGAAACTGGTGATGGACGTCTAAAGCCGATGTTGGCTCATCTAAGATAAGTATTGGCGATTGTTGTGCAAGAAGCATCGAGACCCAAGCGCGTTGGCGTTCACCACCCGATAATTGGTCAGCTAAGGTGTCGGCAAATTGTGTTATCCCCGTCCGTTCCATAGCTGATTCAATAATAGAGGTATCTTCGCTGTTCCAACGTCCCAAGGCACCACGCCAAGGAAAGCGGCCTAATTTGACTAACTCACGTACAGTTAGGCCTGCCGATGCAGGTAGTTTCTGTGGCAAATAAGCGATCTTCTTCGCTCGCTCTTTGGTTTTGTAATCGGTAAGAATGCTGCCGTCTACTGTCACTATCCCTTCGTCAGTGGCCATTTGGCCAGAAAGAAGGTTAACCAGTGTCGATTTACCCGAACCATTGTGGCCAAGCACGATGGTGAGTTTGTCAGTTGGAATTGATAAGTCATCGACCTGAAAAATGGTACGTCCACCGCGGCAAACTTTAATATCAGAGAGTTGGTACATAAATTTAGTTGTCTATAGATACGAAAAAGCCCCCTCATAGGAGGGGGGCGCTATATTTAGTGAACTATGAGCGGGTTACCACTTGTAGTTTGCATTTAGCATTACAGAGCGAGATTGACCGTAGTAACACCAGTAATCACAACCAGACACATACTCTTCGTTAAGAATATTGTTCACATTTAGCTGTGCTTGCCATTGATATGTGATGTCATAAGTTACCGATGCATCCCAAAGTGTCACAGATGGAACCGTTAGATCTGAGCTCTTAGGGTTGTCTTTTGATTCACCAACGTAGCGAACACCTGTACCAATATTGAGGTTTGGAATGAACGCTTGTGCACTGTAATCAATCCAAGCTGATGCTTGATGCTCTGGGATAAGTGCTGCTTGCTGCTTACCTTTACCAAATGTTTCATCAGTCTCTGCTTTCGTATAGGTGTAACTTGCCATTAGTTTTACAGAGTCTGTAAGCTGAGCTGCACCGTCGATTTCAACACCTGTCGATGTTACTTCACCTGTTTGCGTTGCTACCCAAGTAGAAGGGTCTGTAACGAGTGCATTCTTCTGAGCAATATCGAACCATGCAACATTAACAAATCCATCGATAAAGCTAGGTTCGTATTTAATACCTACCTCAACCTGTTCGCCTTCAAGTGGCTTGTATAGCTCGTTTGTTGAAGCATCGATAGTGCTGATAACTTCAAACGATTGAGAGTAGCTTGCGTAAGGCGATAAGCCATTTTCGGCAAGGTACATTACGCCAGCACTTAACGATAATTCACCGTCATCGCGAGATTCGCTTTGAGCAACGTTTGTGCCTTTTCCTGTATTCTCGGTTTTAACCCAATCGTAGCGAGCGCCAACGTTACCAATCCACTGATCGTGCAATTTAAGTTGGTATTGTGAGTACATACTTGCCTGAGATTTCGAGATCTCACGCTTAATGTTGTTTGCAGAATCAAGCGGGGTGAAGTTGCCGTATTCTGGGTTTGACGGGTTGATCGTGCCAAACGCATAGTTGTCTTGCTCTAGGCCATCGGTTTTGTGGTATTGCAGATCCATACCAACTAACACCGTGTGTTCAGCGTTATTGGTGATCCAGTTACCTACTGCATTGTTATCAAAGGTAATACTCTCGTTTTTACCATCACGGAATACAATACCTTGCGCAAGTTCTTCAACAGATGGATCGTTGTTTGAGAAAGCGTAAGAGCTACGAAGGTATAGCTCGTTAGCACCATAATTCAGGTTTTGAGAAAGCTTCCACGTGTCGTTAAGTTCGTGCTCTAGCAAGTAGCCTAAAGAGAATTGAGTTCGTTCATATTTGTCGTAGTCAGGTTGACCAAGGTTTGTTGACGGGTCAATGTTGCCAAAGTTCGAGCCGATTAATGTGCCTGCTGCTGGGAAGAAAGGGTTCGTAGGTACACCATCATCATGAAGGTAGCTTGCTAGAATGGTAAGCATCGTGCGATCAGAAATATCAATCTCAAAGCTTGGCGCAATGTAGAACCGTTCATTGCTTGTACCGTCTAGTTCGCCATCTTCACTTTTCATTAAACCGACTAAACGGTAACGTACACTGCCATCTTCGTTAGCATCATCAGCAACGTCGAATCCGACCGCTTGATGATTATTGTTGCCCACTTCGATCTTAACTTCGCCTTGAGGTGCGAAAGTTGGTTTCTTTTGAACAGCATTAACTAAGCCACCAGGTGCAGACTCACCATAAAGAACAGCAGAAGGACCTTTAATCACCTCAACGCTTTCTAGTCCGTATGGTTCGACTAACCATGTGTAATAACCATCTCGAAACAGACGATGACCATCTAGGTAAGTTGCAGCATCAAAACCACGAATTTTGAACCAATCAGTATCATTGTCAGCGCCGTATGGCTGGGCGGTTACACCTGATGTGTAGCGCAGTGCTTCATCCAGTTTTTGTGGTGCTCGAACACGCAATTCATCTTCAGATATGATTGAAATGGATTTAGGTGTTTCTTTTGCAGGGGTTTCTACTTTCAATGCCTGAGCTGTCACGGTGATCGTTTCGACTTCTTCAGTTGAAGTGTCTGTCGCAAAAGCAAATTGAGTCGGGAGTAAAAGAATTGAGCCCACAACTAGGCTTCGCTTAACAGCAAGGCTAAGCGTTTTTGGTTTTAGGATGGTCATTATTTTTCCACTGTACAGATTGGTTACTCGCTCTTTTAATGTAAAGAGTAGTGATAATGGTTCTCATTTTTGTTGCGAGTATACCTAGTTGATAATAATCATAGTTAGATCTTGATCACATTAAGGTGACAATTTGAAAAATTATTTCGTGATCAGTATTTGATAATTGTAGCTGTTTACATATTGGGTAAACGCTAATGACTGTTTTTTCGTCTTTTAATTACAAATTGATATGTTTACGTATCTATTGATAGATTCAAAAAAAAGCTACACAAGTCTGAAGAAATCTTGATAATGGCGACCCCGTCCCCCGATAGCACAAGACAGGTATTACTACTTATGTTTAATTGGTTTGAAAACCTTACGAAGCCATTTCCATCACACGAAACCGAAAAACCGCCAAAAAATTTATTTGGTTTTTGTCGTTTTTATACCCGAGGTTTTGAAGTGCCTTTGGTACTAATGGCGATTCTAAGTGCATTGATCGCTATTTCAGAAGTGGCTTTATTGCGATACCTAGGGGAGCTGGTTGATATATTAGCCAATCAAGACAGAGAAACATTTTGGCAAGATCAAGGAGGCAGCATCAAGAATATGCTGATTCTTGTAGTCGTTGTTATGCCAACGTTGGGCTTTTTCCATTCGATGATTATGCATCAGTCGCTGCTAGGTAATTATCCAATGTCAATTCGTTGGTTAATTCACCGTTATTTGTTGAAGCAAGCTGTTGGCTTTTTTCAACGAGATTTTGCTGGACGTGTCGCTACCAAGGTTATGCAAAGTGCGTTAGCAGTGCGCGAAACCGTGATGAAACTTCTTGATGTGTTGGTGTATATTTCAGTTTATTTCATCTCAATGATTTGGATGATGGGTGAGTCTGACCTCATTTTAATGCTGCCAATTCTCATTTGGTTAGTACTGTATATTTTCATTCAACTTTACTTTATTCCGAAAATGAAACAAATAGCCACAGTGCAAGCGGATGCTCGCTCTATCATGACGGGTCGTATTGTTGATTCTTATACGAATATTTCGACAGTTAAGCTCTTTGCGCATTCTCAACGTGAACTCGATTACGCTGAAAGCAGCATGAAAGGCTTTTTGAAAACCGTTTATCGGCAAATGCGAATGGTGACATGCTTATTATTGAGTGTGGACGCAATTAACTACCTATTACTTATTTCAATTGCCGCTACTTCTATCATGTTGTGGCTAGATGCCAGTGTTACGATAGGGGCGATAGCGGTTGGTATTAGTATCGCTCTTCGAGTTCAAGGCATGTCGAAATGGATCATGTGGGAAGTGAGCTCATTATTTGAAAATATCGGCACAGTTGTCGATGGTATGAATACCATTTCTAATGATGTTGAAATTAAAGATGTTAAAAATGCAAAATCGCTAGAAATTAAACAAGGTGCAATTGATTTTAATAAGGTTCACTTTAACTACAATGAAGAGAAGTCGGTATTTAACGATCTTGAACTGAATATCAAGCCAGGAGAGAAGGTTGGTATTGTTGGTCGTTCTGGCTCAGGTAAATCGACCTTGGTTAATTTATTATTGCGTTTCTATGATGTTAATAGTGGTCATATCCGTATTGACGGGCAAGACATTTCTCAAGTTGAACAAGAGTCGTTGCGTAAACATATTGGCATGATCACTCAAGACACTTCATTACTGCATCGCTCAATCAAAGAGAACATTCTTTATGGCGATCCTGAAGCTAGTATGGACGACGTGATTGCTGCAGCGACACAAGCGCATGCTCATGACTTTATCCAAGAGCTGAAAGATGAAAATGGCAATAAAGCGTATGACGTAGAAGTAGGTGAGCGTGGGGTTAAGCTTTCGGGTGGACAACGTCAACGTGTTGCCATTGCGCGAGTACTTCTTAAAAATGCGCCTATCCTGATTATGGACGAAGCAACGTCGGCATTGGACTCGGAAGTTGAATCAGCAATACAAGAAAACCTTGATGCGTTAATGGAAGGTAAAACGGTAATTGCGATTGCCCACCGACTATCAACCATTGCTGCTTTAGATCGTTTAATTGTTATGGACCAAGGACAAGTTATCGAACAAGGCTCACACCAAGAACTCCTAGAACTGAATGGTGTTTATGCCAAGTTATGGCAGCATCAGACAGGCGGTTTCTTAGGTTAGAGCCGAAATTTTATAGAAAGGAATGCAAAACGAGCCCAAGTGGCTCGTTTTTTTGGGGTGATCATCAGAGTGATTACGGGTTTGGGCATCGTTACCTTATGGTTCGTTGAGCCTATTACATAATTTGTGAACTAAAAACGCTCTCAAAATAAATACAAATTAGGTCTTTACCTAAACTTAACTTTAGGTATTAGGATATACAACGTTGCTTACGAGAATACTTTAAGGAGAGAAGAATGATCCAACTTGAACATGTAAATTTAGTCGTTAAGGACATCCCTGAAATGCTGACATTCTATAAAGCGGCGTTCCCTCATTGGTATGTCCGTGATGAGGGAAAAGGGGAGTGGTCAGGTAAGCCACGCAATTGGCTGCATTTTGGTGACGAATATCAATATATTGCACTGAGTGATCACGGTGAAGGAGAAAACAGAGACTTGGCAGGGCATTCGGTTGGTCTCGCGCATTTTGCTTATGTGACTCATAACATCAATAGCGTGATTGAGCGCCTTATTGATGCGGGTTTCCCAATAGCCAAACCCGGCGCCGAAGAACCTTATCGTAAAAACGTCTATTTTGTAGACCCGGCTGGCTTTGAAATTGAATTCGTTGAATATCTGAGTGATGATCCCAAACTACGCAATGCCACGTAATAAAAATCGTTTATCGACTTGGTTTGCTAACGCTAGTTTGTTCGAAATAAACGACTAAGAAAGAGTGCTAGGAAAGACTTACAGAAAAGGGCAGTGTGGATTATTCCGCAATGCCCTTTTTAAACTTGGCTTAAAGGTAGGAAATTACTTCATGCCTAGCTTTTGGTCTTTCGCTTTAAGGGGCGTCAGCAACTGTTTGCCAAACACATTGATTAGCGCGCCTGTTACAATGAGGCCACCACCTAAGTACGTCCAAGCCGATGGGATTTCATTGAAGATCCAAACACCTAATAGTGCAGAGAATACGATCTGAATGTATGAGTAAGCCGACGCCTTACCCGCAGCTTGGGTTTGCATCGCCTTGGTTAAACCATATTGACCTATTTGTGTGAAAACCCCGACGAGAACCAGCATCACAGTCAAAAATAAGCTGGGCCATACAAAGTCGCTCCAAATTAAGGCTGTGGATATTGGCATGGCAACCAGTGGGAAGTAGAAGATGATCACTGAGCTGTCTTCCGTTTGGCTAAGCTTTCTCACAATCACATACGCAATCGAGCTACCAAACGCACCGCACAATGCCACCATAATGCTGAACAGGGGTAACTCACTGCTCGCGCCAGTGTTTATGCTTGGCTGAACCATCACCAGTAATCCTGCTAGACAGAATGCAATGCAGATCATCGTTGATTTCTGGACGCGTTCTTTCAGGAATAACACACCGAGCAACGCGGTAAATATTGGATGGACGTATTGCAAGATAGCGGCTTCTGCTAGCGGCAGCGTCGTCACCGCATAGTAAACGCACATCAACGCAGCTGTACCGACAACACCACGCAGGAAAAGAAGTGGTTTGTTGTGACCCCAAATCGAAATGCCCTTTCGTTTCACATCAATATAACTGATGAGCAAAGACACCAAAGCTCTAGCTGCGACAATTTCAAATACAGGTATGCCATAGCTGCTAATGTACTTTACACAAGCCGACATTAGTGCGAATCCAAAAGCGGAGAGGAGCATGAACCTAACCCCGACAGGGATCAGTGAAAAAGAGAAAGAAGGCATAAAAATATCAATCAGTTGAGGGAAGTGGAATCATAACGTAGTTTTGGAGAGCCGACCAAAGGCTTTGTCTGGTTCCCGTCAACTTAATTCAATTAATTCTCATTTCAGCATGGTTTGCTTTTTATCCTACATAATATCGGTTACAGCTCAGTTTTATAAAATCCCCCTCAACAGAAGGTGACGCTAATTCAACTCTGATTTATCCGCCGTTTTCATTGTCTCTGCTATTCATATTATTTCTGTGAATCTATAATGAGAGATATGTTCTATGAAACCAATAAATACCCTACTCATATCCACGCTCGCGCTTTGCTCTTTTAGTTCTGCCACATATGCCGACACCATCCTTCATGCTTTCAACTGGAAGTACTCAGACGTAACAGCCAATGCCAATCAAATTGCCCAAGCTGGCTACAAGAAGGTGCTGGTTGCTCCGGCAATGAAATCCAGCGGTAGCCAATGGTGGGCGCGTTACCAACCACAAGATCTGCGTACTATTGACTCTCCTTTGGGGAACAAACAAGATTTAGCCGCAATGATCACCGCACTTAAAGGCGTAGGTGTTGATGTTTACGCTGATGTTGTACTCAACCACATGGCGAATGAAAGCTGGAAGCGAAGTGACTTGGATTACCCAGGCACAGAAGTGCTAGACGATTATGCCAGCCGTTCAAGTTACTATGCCGACCAGACTCTGTTTGGCAACTTAGGGCAAGGTTTTGTCTCGGCTAACGATTTCCATGCCGCAGGCTGTATTTCAGATTGGAACGATCCGGGCCATGTTCAATACTGGCGTTTGTGTGGTGCCGATGGTGATGTGGGTCTCCCAGATCTAGACCCAAACAACTGGGTAGTGTCACAACAGCGTTTATACCTGAAAGCGTTAAAGGACATGGGCATCAAAGGTTTCCGAATTGATGCAGTGAAACACATGAGTCAGTACCAAATCGATCAAGTGTTTACGTCTGAGATCACAGCGAACATGCACGTGTTTGGTGAGGTTATTACCAGTGGTGGAGCAGGGAATAGCGGCTATGAGTCATTCTTAGCGCCATACTTAAACAACACCAATCACTCTGCGTACGATTTCCCGTTGTTTGCATCGATTCGATCAGCGTTCTCAATGAGCGGCGGTATGAACCAGCTGCATGATCCAAAAGCGTACGGCCAAGCATTGGATGACAATCGCTCGATCACCTTCGCGATCACGCACGACATTCCAACCAATGACGGCTTCCGTTACCAAATCATGGATCCACAAGATGAACAGCTTGCTTACGCTTATATCCTTGGTAAAGACGGTGGCACACCTTTGATCTACAGTGATGATCTTCCTGATTCTGAAGACAAGGATAACGGTCGTTGGGGCAATGTTTGGAACAGTTCGACAATGAAAAACATGTTGAGCTTCCATAACGCAATACAAGGCAAATCAATGACGATGATTTCGAGCGACCAGTGCACTTTGTTGTTCAAGCGTGGTAAAGAAGGCATAGTTGGTATTAATAAATGTGGTGAAACGCGTGGCGTGACCGTTGATACTTACCAACATGAGTTCAATTGGCATGTTCAATATAAAGACGTATTGAGCAGCGCCACAGAAACCATTTCTTCTCGCTACCATACGTTTAATTTACCACCACGCAGTGCACGTATGTTTAAGCTTTAATACTTGTGCAATAAAGTGAAATACGATTGTTAGATAGCATAAGCCGCAGTAAGTTCTGCGGCTTATTTGTATCTGGGCTAAGGCTTACCGTTACTGTTGCTCGCTGATAACACCAGACCAATGATTTTGATGGGATAGCGCTTTCAACAATTCGATCTCTTTCTCTGTCTCTATTTTAAGCCAATCAATGAGATCATTAATCACAGGCGAGTGAGTGCGTTGGTGGATGAAATAGGTCCATGCACTGTTTTGGATCTTGGCATTCTTCGGGCAATACAAGAAGCCACGTTGTAGATCTTGTAAAACCAAAAGCAAATCCGTCACTGTGACACCTTCACCCGATAAGCAAGCGCTGAGTGCCATATCCAAGGACAAGAAGCTGGTATTTCTGACGGGCTTTTTCGGTGGGAATTCGACATCGGCCAACCATACTTTCCAATCATGGTGATCTAAGGTTGGATGCAGCCGTGGCATGGTTAAGATCGAATCGAGGTCGGTGTCTTTATTTGTTGAACTGGCGGAATGAGTTAAGCTCGTGGAGCAGACTGGCGCCATAAACTCTTCACGCAAGAAAGTGATGTCAGGAGCGTTGTTGTATCGTTTTTTGAATCGAGTGTGGAAGATTAACAAGTCGTATTCGCTGCTGTTGATCGCTTCATCCTCTTCAATCACAGGAACTATCACGATCTCGTAATCTAGGTAGCGTTCGTTTAATTCACGTACCTTAGAGATCAATACTCGCGTAGCGAAACTCAGAGTTGCTTTGATCACAATACGTTTTTGTTTCGGTTCACTCCAAGAGGCGATCACCGACTCGATATTGCCGTAACTTTCACGCAAAGCGACATACAAATCATGACCTTGTACCGTTAATTCAATCGCTCGATGTTTACGAATGATCAGCGATGCGTTCAGCTCATCTTCAAGCTGCTTGATCTGACGGCTGATTGCACTCTGTGTCACGTTAAGCTCATCGGCAGCCAACGTAAAGCTCATCAGCCTTGCAGCCGCTTCGAAGGCTTTTAAGCCATTATGGGAGGATGGCAAGCTAGGATATGGGGTCATAATTCGTTCGCATGAGTTTTTGGAATGTTAGAGTCGCAAATTTATCAATTGAACGCCAGCCCCATCGATCGTATTTTGGGCGAAATTAACTGAGGCGCTCATGAAAAAAATACTCACTCTCGCATTCCCTTTGATCATTTCACAGCTGATATCCATGGCTTTAGTCCTTACCGATGTTTGGATGATGTCGCGAATCAGCGTGTCAGCGCTTGCGGCTGGTGGCTTAGGTGCCTCTATCTACTTCTTTATCTTCATTATTGCGAGCAGCACTGTCGGTTGTGTCGCAAACCTAATTGCTATCGCGTATGGTCAGCGCGTGGCACGCCCTGAGTTTGGCAATACACAAATCAGACTAGCGGTGAAAGGCGCAACCATGTTGGCATTCGTGCTCAGCGTGACTTTAATGGCAAGTTTCTGGTTTGCTCCGTTGGTGTTGGAAGTGGCTAAACAACCTCAAGAAGTGATCACTTTAGCGATGGAATATGTGCACGCCCTAAAATGGGTGATGTTGCCTTCGCTTATCTTATTGGTGCTGCGTGGCTTAACCAGCGCGTTTGGTAATGTGCGTTCTATTCTGGTGATGTCGGTTATCACTGTGATTTTGAATGTACCCGTCAGCTACTTCTTAACCTTCCAATTAGACATGGGCTTAACGGGGTTAGGGCTAGGTACGGCTATCGCGGCATTCATCGTAATGATTGGCTACACGGTTTGGGTGTTCAAGCGTGACGAATTCAAGCAGTTCGCCCCTTGGCTAAACACCGAAGAGTACTCCATTAAGCTGATGAGCCCACTTTTAATGATGGGTTTACCTATCGGCTTGGCGGCGTTACTTGAGCACGGTTTGATATACGGTGGCACTTTAATGGCGGGCACTATCAGTATTGCTTCGTTAGCTCTACACCAAATCTTACTGCAATGTTTAAGCTTTACTTGGAACTTCAACTTCGGCTTTTCACAAGCAGCCGCTATTTTGGTTGGCCGTGATTTTGGTGCGGGTAACTACGAAGGAATTAAAAGAACCTCGATTCAAAGCTTTATACTGGTGTCGGTATTGAGTGTGGTCTTGTCTGCTGTGTTCATCTTATGGCCGGAAATGATTGCTTCTATCTTTAAGCTAAATGATGGCACTGGTGCAATGACGTCGCTACTGGCTTCGGTTATCTGGGTCGTGGCGTTGTGTTTTATTGTTGATGCTTGGCAGTTGCTGGCAATTAACTTGCTAAGAGGGATGAAGATTGTCTCGATGCCAACGGTGATGACTGCCATTGGTTATTGGGTATTTGGTCTGCCTGCCGCTTGGTACTTGATGGCAAAATTTGAATTGGCAGGGATCTGGGGTGGAATCGGCGTTGGCTTGGGTGTGACTGGTATTCTGCTGCTTATCCAACTGATGTTTGTCATTCAAAAGAACAGCAAGTCTCCGGAGCTATCGAATCATGCTTATTCATGAGTGGCTTGTACTGCTAGCCTCGAGTTATAACCTTTTATTATAGACCTTGGTCTTACAGAAACCGAGCACAAAGGTGGCTAAAATGATTTGAGCTGCTCATGATTTTATCAAGGAATACACAAATGGAAGTTGGACTGTTCTGGGCTGAAAAAGGAATGTTAGTGCTTGGCGCACTGTTTGTTTTAACGAGCATAATGCAGTACGGAAGACGCAGTAACGATTGGAAAGGCGTGATTACGATGCTCTACAAGCGTATTCCAATGAATATTGCGGAATACAAATGGTACCGACTCGGTATCGCGTTGTTGGTTTTTGCCGTGATTATACGTTTCGCATTGTTGATTCTATGGCCTACCTATCAGTTCTAGCTTTTTGTATTTGCTCTGATGTATAAGACATCTGTCATTAGCTCTCACGTGTTGGATATATCAAAGCGATAAATGCATGAGTAAACCGAGCCTTAATATACTCATTTATTCAAGTTATTATTAAAGATATCATTTAATAGAATTAGTGCTATTACTCCATATAATAGTGCAGTTAGTTGATTAATAATAATTGTTATTATCTTTGTAGCATATTGATTTACATAAAGAATAATACAAGATGATAGCTCACCCGCCTGTTTTATCATTCTTACTAATAATCTACACATAAATCCATTCACCCCGTACCTGATACCATAATGATCTGTTACACTCGTCCGAATTAGCTTTAATTTGTCGGTGGTGCATTTATGTCGTTCCCAGTTCTTATATGTGATGATTCTGCGTTAGCAAGGAAGCAGATGGCTCGATCATTGCCTAGTTCTCTAAATGCAGATATAACTTTTGCTGTTCATGGGCTTAATGCACTTGAAGAGTTAGCTCAAAACCAGTTTAAACTGATGTTTCTTGATCTCACCATGCCGGAATTAGATGGCTATGGCACATTGGAAGAGATGCAACGTTTAGGTAATACCACGCCTGTTGTGGTTGTTTCTGGTGATATCCAACCAAAAGCGCAACAGAAGGTCATGGACCTTGGTGCCAAAGCGTTTTTACAAAAGCCGATCGATAAAGAAGCGTTAAAAGCCATTTTACGCGAGCATGTTGAGCCACCGAAACAGCCTCAACTCATTACGCCTTCGCCTCTAGAGCTGCCAATACTTCGCCGACGCGATATATACATGGAAGTGGCTAACGTTGCGATAGGCCGTGCAGCTGATGCATTGGCGCGTCACTTTAATGTATTTGTGCACTTACCATTGCCGAACGTGAACATCTTCGAAGTGAGTGAATTGCATATGGCACTTCGTGACCTAGCAGACAACGACCAAGTATCGGGTGTTTGCCAAGGCTTCAGCGGAGAAGGCATTGCGGGTGAAGCGTTAGTCTTGCTGAGTGATTCCAGCGTGAGCGACCTTAAAAAGCTCATGAAGGTACCAACAGACAGCGAACAGCTTGAAGAGTTAGAACTGTTGATGGATGTGTCGAATATCCTTGTTGGTTCTTTCCTTAACGGGTTAGGGGAACAATCAGAAGTCCGTTTTTTCCAGAGCTCTCCTGTTTTACTCGGCCAACACATCTCAATTGATTCTGTCATCGAAAATACCAGTGGCTCGTTTAAGAAGACCATGACCTTTGAAGTCAGCTACAACATAGATGGCACTTCCATCCGTTGTGACCTTCTGTTTATGTTCGTGGACGAATCCCTGCCTCTTCTAGACAACAAATTGGCCTACTTAATGGAGGAGTTTTAATATGCTGAATCTTCCTGCTGAATTTGAACAGTTCCACTGGATGGTGGACATGGTTCAGAACGTCGATATGGGGCTGGTGGTCATTAACCGTGACTTTCAGGTACAAGTTTGGAATGGCTTCATGACTCACCATAGCGGTAAGCAATCGCATGACGCGATCGGTAAGTCTATCTTTGAACTGTTCCCTGAGATCCCTGAAGAGTGGTTTAGGCTCAAAACCAAGCCAGTCTACGATTTAGGCTGCCGTAGCTTCATTACATGGCAACAAAGGCCTTATCTGTTTAAGTGTCGTAATGTTAGGCCAGTAACTCAACAAGCTGATTTTATGTATCAGAACGTGACACTGAACCCGATGCGTTCGCCAACAGGCCAAGTCACCTCATTGTTCTTGTCTATTCAAGATGCGACAGCAGAAGCCTTGATGTCTCAAAAGGGCTAACACATCTTCTAGCTCGATTATTAAATAGCTTTAAAAGAGCGCTCCGAACATCAAAAAAATGGCTAAGGTGAGAACCTTAGCCATTTTTTTGATGTCTATGCTTCGGGTGTGTTTCCAAACTGGGGCTAAATGTAAGGTCATGAGATTGCTGACTTGGTCGAAAACGAAGAAAATTTGGAAAAAGTCGAATTTATTTAAGAAAAAAGACATTTTTTGTTGGAGAAAAGTATAAATTTTATGTGATTTAGAGGCATTTTCTTCACATATTTGCTTAGTGAGAGGGGGGATTGAGCGAGAAAGGGAGAAAACGATTGCGCAATAAACCGACAGCGTTTGCGTTAGAGGCTCTCTAAGTTGTTAATTAGTAAGGATTTAGTAGCAAGGTGTAACTGAGGGTTTTTACCAGATATGGAATCTTTGAGAGGATAGCATAAAAAAAAGTGAAATATCAGACTTGCTGTTACTAAATCACGACCTATAATGCTGAAAACCGGAGCGTCTGCCAACGCTCCGGTTTTTTTGTGTCCGAAGAAAAGTAAACTCGTCTGCCAACGGTTTTACTACGCATTTCGCGAGAGACACATCATTATATGAATCAAGGAAAACACCATGCGTATCGAACAAGAACTTAAGTTAGGTTTCAAAGATGTACTCTTCCGTCCGAAGCGTTCTACCCTTAAAAGCCGTTCTCAAGTTGAATTAACCCGCGATTTTACATTCAAGCATAGCGGTCGTCAATGGTCTGGTACTCCAGTAATTGCTGCGAACATGGATTCGGTAGCAAGCTTTGAAATGGCAGCTGCTCTAGCAGAGCACGGTGTGATGACTGCGGTACACAAACACTACACAGTAGAGCAGTGGGCTGAGTTTGCTAAAACAGCAGACAAGAAAACACTGAACAATGTATTTGTTTCAACGGGTACATCTGAAGCTGAGTTTGAGAAAGTTAAGAAGATCATGGCGCTTAGCGAAGACTTCGTATTTATCTGTATTGATATCGCTAACGGCTACTCAGAGCATCTAGTTGATTACGTGCAAAAAGTACGTGCTGAATTCCCAAACAAAGTTATCTCTGCCGGTAACGTTGTAACCGGTGACATGGTTGAAGAGCTAATCCTAGCGGGCGCAGACATCGTTAAGGTTGGTATCGGCCCTGGTTCTGTTTGTACTACACGTGTTAAAACAGGCGTAGGTTACCCTCAACTTTCTGCAATCATCGAGTGTGGCGACGCAGCACACGGCCTTGGCGGCATGATCATCGGTGACGGTGGCTGTTCATGTGCGGGTGACGTATCTAAAGCGTTCGGCGGCGGTGCTGACTTCGTAATGCTAGGCGGTATGCTAGCAGGTCACTCTGAGTCAGGCGGCGAAGTTGTAGAGCAAGACGGTAAGCAATTCATGAAGTTCTACGGCATGTCTTCCCAGTCGGCTATGGACAAGCACTCAGGTGGTGTTGCTAAGT
>NZ_LAUM01000046.1:0-257 GCF_000972265.1 Vibrio sp. ECSMB14106
TAGCGGTTAACGCTGCTGCTGAACTAACGGCTGAAGGTAAGAAAGTACGTGTAGTTTCTATGCCTGCTACTGACGCGTTCGACAAGCAAGACGCGCAGTACCGTGAGTCTGTACTTCCATCTGACGTAACGGCACGTATCGCTGTAGAAGCTGGCATCGCTGACTTCTGGTACAAGTACGTTGGTTTCGGTGGCAAGATCATCGGTATGACAACGTTCGGCGAATCTGCACCAGCAGGTGAGCTATTCAAGATGTTC
>NZ_LAUM01000047.1:0-32544 GCF_000972265.1 Vibrio sp. ECSMB14106
TCTAGCTTAATCTTGAATACATAGTCTCACCCTTAAATGGGTTGATGCATACAGAAAGCCCCGCATGAAAATGCGGGGCTTTTTTTGTCACTGATTTCTCATTCGGGTTTCAATCTAACGGCTATTTATCTTCGAAACGCTTCGCCAGTTGGTAGAACTCATTGACTTGTTCTTTTAGCTCTGTGGAGTGGTCTTTCACTGAATGCGTGGCAACCAAGTTTTGCTCTGCTGTCGAGGCGATAGACTGCATGTGTAGATTGACCTCACTCGACAGCTCACGTTGTTTATGTGCAGAATTTTCAACAGACTGCATGAGTTCATTCATGGATTGCATTAGGTTTTCGACTTCCGACAAGCGCTCTGCACTTACCTTCGCAACATCACCACACGCGTCCGTTTGCTCTCGGTTCGCCAGAATATCTTTTTGCCACCCTTCAATCGTCGTTAGCATGGTATCGATGCTCTCTTTGATCTGAACCGTAGCCTTTGAGGTTCGACCCGACAACGCGCGCACTTCGTCGGCAACGACAGCAAAACCTCGTCCTTGCTCGCCCGCTCTGGCCGCTTCAATCGCAGCGTTAAGGGCCAACAAGTTGGTTTGTTCGGCGATTCCACCAATCTCTTCCATTATCTTGCTTACGCTCTGCGCTTGATCGCTCAGTTGGTAAGTCGTTTGAGTCGCCTTTTCAGCCTGAGAAGCTAGGCTCTCTAAGTTTTGATGAGTTTGATTAATACTCTCTTTAGCACCAGCACAGGTTTGCAAAGTCACATCAACAATCTGATGCGCTTCTTCAGTGCGAGAAGAGACCTCATTGGCGGTGACTTCAACCTCTTCTGTCGCCTCTCGTACTTGAAGAATGTCTTTTGTTTGTTGATCTAAAGCTTCTGATACTTCAAATGACGTGGCATTCAAGTTGTCAGCCAAATCTTGTAACGGCTTGGCAGAGTCTGTCATACGACCTAATACGGTGCGAATTCTTGCAGACAATAGTTTCAAGTGAAAATCGGCAACAGAGAACTGACTATTACCTGAATAGACAAGGCGACTGACACTATCGAATTTCGATTGCAGCTTTTTCAACTGCAGTGGAGTATCTATCAGCTCTTGTCGGAAAAGCAACGCTAATGCTGAAACAGGCAGCAAGCTAAGAAGCCATTGGGATACTTGCCCTACTTCAATGAGATTTGAAATCAGAGGCGCAGTCAAAGAGCCTAACAAAACCGCGTAACGAACACTGTCACTGATCTTTAATGACCATTGACGACCCGACTTTTCAGCCTTCAACAGGCTTTGATAAGCCTTGTCTGCAACTTGTATCCATTCATTCTTGGGCTTAACACGAACAGACTGGTAGCCACTCACCTTACCATTGTCGTAAATTGGAGTTACGTAAGCATCGACCCAATAAAACCCACCGGATTTAGTTTTGTTTTTTACGATGCCACGCCAAGCTTTACCTTGCTTTAGGTTAACCCACATATCAGCAAAGGCGGCTTTCGGCATATCGTTATGCCTTACGATATTGTGGTGTTGCCCTAGCAATTCTTGTTGGCTGTATTCCGCGATGCGACAAAAAGCATCATTACTGTACGTAATCACGCCTTTTAAGTCAGTGGTAGAGACAAGTTGTTCGTTTTCGCTGAGAAGTGTTTCACGAGATTGAGTAGATGAGCTGACAGTCATTATATTAACTTAGGTTAATTATTATTTTAGGCGAGGAATATATACAATTATTAAAGTTATGACAAAATGTGAACGTCACATTTTGTGTAAATGCCTACTATTTATACAAATATTAGCTAAGTACCTCACAAAGCTAATAGCTTCACATATCTTCTCAAGCTAACAGTCATGACTCATCTAAGTTTACTGCAGTGGTAAATTTCACGGTTTTCATTGAGACAGAGGTATGGAATTTACGAATATTCAGATCTTTGCGTAGTACTCGCTCCACAAAGCCTTCGTAGGCTTGAATGTCTTTGACCGTCACAATCAACATGAAATCAAAGCTGCCTGATATCTGATAGCACTGCGTGACCTCTTCTGCCTTTGAAATAGAGTGGCGAAAGATTTGGTAAATATCCCCTCGGTCACGCTCCATTTCCACAGATACGACCAAAGTCATCTTACTGCCTGTCAGTTCTGGATTAATGATGGACACATCACCGACAATCACGCCCTCTTCTCTCAGCCGTTTCACTCGCTTTAAGCAAGCAGGCGGTGATAACCCAACCAGCTCAGCCAATGTCTGATTAGGGATTCGGTTGTTCTTTTGTAGTTCAACCAGAATGCTTCTATCTATACGGTCAATCACCATAATTTCTTAAACCAATAAATTTTTGACTTATAATTTTTAATACTACGATAATTAAAAAATCTATCGCAACTTTAAAGGTCAATTTAGAAATCTAAATCACAACAATCACGGTAAGATCTTCTCATACCAAACAATCGAACCATGGTCGTAACTATGAAATCAACCTATCAATTTTTTAAAGAACTCCTTAGAGAGATTTTCGATGTCACCTCGACTCTTTTCCGAATCATGATTCCAATTATCATCCTGATAAAGGTCGTTGAAGAACTTGGCGGCATCGTGATTCTTAGCGAATGGCTGAGCCCAATAATGGAAAGCGTCGGCTTACCGAAAGAGATGGGCTTAGTATGGGCAACCACCATACTCACTAACATCTATGCGGGGCTGATTATTTTGATCAATTCCGATGCTCCATTAACGGTTGCTCAAGCCTCAGTTTTAGGCAGCATGATGCTTCTCGCCCACTCACTGCCGATTGAGGGAGCAATAGCCAAAAAGGCAGGCGTGAACTGGCTGGCTACGCTGTCGGTACGAGTCGGTGGTAGCTTAGTGTTGGCATGGCTACTCAACCTTAGCTATCAATACGGAGATTTGCTCAACTACCCAGCAACGGTGCTTTGGCAGCCGGAAGTATCAGGAGACACAAGCTATTTGGGTTGGGCTATTGAACAGCTCAAGAGCTTTGCCGTTATCTTCATGGTGATTTCAGCTCTATTACTGCTACTCAAAGTTTTAAAGATTCTCGGCATTGAAAAGCTCATGGCAATATTGTTAAGACCATTCTTGAGGCTGCTAGGAATCAGCAAGGATGCAACCAACCTAACGATCATCGGAATCACGCTTGGTCTTTCGTTTGGCGGCGGCTTATTGATCAATGAAGCTAAAAAGGGACATATCTCCGCGAGGGATGTATTCACCGCAATCATGCTGCTCAACATGCTCCACAGTTTGATTGAAGACACGTTGTTGATCATGCTTATTGGAGCCGACTTCTACACCATATTTTGGGGAAGGTTAGTATTCTCAGTGCTGGTTATCGCTTTAATATCCAACATCATTAAGCGCATAAATCCAAGTACTTGCGAGCGTTACTTTTATCGAGATGTCTCTCAATCATAAGTAAATCACCAACGAAAATAATAGAAAAAGAGCTCAAATACGGGCTCTTTTTTACGAATTGGGGCTCCTATCACCTCCGCTATTGTTAATATTTCACGTCATTGAAACACTAAAAATCACTCTCAATACCCTAATTATTGATATTTGAGGAGAAATAATTTTCAACCTAGGTATTTATTAAACACTCAATTATTACATGCATTTTTTAAACATCGACAATAAAAAACTTGATCGATCAATTATAATACCAAACCTTGCACAAAGCGCTCTCCAGAATAATATTTATCTCTTCGGCACTATTATTAAAAATTAAAACTATCAACTATTAATGCATCCAACCCCACTAAATAACTGACAATAAAATAAATAACAGTCACTATTTGATATTAACTATTAATGTTGAAATCGGAACGAATAATAACTTGTAATGATTATCTGTTTGATCGGCTAATTTTATAAATATATTTTGTTACATAATCAAAACTGATGGCTTGATATAAAATGTCACACAAAACAATGGCTTTAATCGTTCTACTTTTTTCCTCACTGTCACAGGCTTCCACCATTGAGAATGATGAACTGTTGCTTAAGTCATTGATTGAACGAGGTGTTATTTGTCCTGGCTTAACCTACGAGGACAATCATGAAGCTTTACGTATCTATCTCAACGCGAAGCAAATGAAAAGCCGTCAGTTTGATTCAAAAAAAAGACAAGAAACAGGCAATATAAATGAGGTAGCGGATACCAACAAGTTAGTTAATAAAAACAAATCAACTAATAAACGTCAGATACCTAAAACACCAAAAGAGTGTATTAAGCCAAACTCGGACAACCGTTCCGAATAAGGCAAGTTGATTCTGATATCGACATGGAAATACAAAAAAGGAAATGTAATGAAGATAATGAGAAAAACATTGTTGGCCTCAGCAATGCTTACTCTGTTTAGCGTCAGCAGTTATGCTAAAACACCGATTGATTTAGGTGTTGTTAATGAAGACAAACTCATTGAAATGCTAATTAGACAAGGCTTAGTCGACCAAGATACAACCGATGTGGCAAAGCAGGATGCGCTTGACCGTTACTTGAAAAATAAGATCAATTCCGGTTTTAAGGGCGATGCACAATTCGGCAAAAAAGCGCTTGAGCAACGAGCAAAAATACTCAAAGCCATAGAAAAAGGATCTGGCGTTAACAAAGCAAGCGTCTTTGCTTTAGAAGTCGACACCAAGCGTACAGACAAGGTGCTCGCTCTACTGGTCGACTTCCCTGATTTGAACTGGGATGACAACAAGCTGACCGAAGAACACACTCAGATGTTGTACGAGAGCTACAACCCTGAGCATTATCAAGAATTGCTGTTTTCAAATTCTGGCTACACAGGGCCAAATGGCGAAAACCTAATCTCTATGCGTCAGTATTACCAAAGCGAATCAGGTGATAGTTACAGCGTTGCAGGTCAAGCCGCAGGTTGGTATCGCGCCTCGAAACCTGCATCTTTCTATGGTGGTAACTCCCCGACGACCGACAACGATCTCAACGCACAAGAATTGGTTCGCGAAGCGCTGAATCAACTGGCTCAGGATCCTAGTATCAACCTAGCCGATTACGATATCGAAGATCGCTACGATTACGACGGTGACGGAAACTTCCGTGAACCCGATGGCGTGATTGATCACCTGATGGTATTTCACGCATCTGTTGGCGAAGAAGCCGGTGGTGGCGTATTAGGTCCTGATGCGATTTGGTCTCACCGATTCAACCTTGGTCGTACACATGTGCTTGAAGGTACCTCTAGCTCGCTTCCTGACCGCTTTGGTGGCCAATACGCGGCATTTGATTACACTATTCAACCGATTGATGCGGCAGCTGGTGTTTGTGCCCATGAATATGGCCACGATTTGGGTCTACCAGACGAATACGACACTCAATACACAGGCAAGGGTGAACCTGTCTCTTATTGGTCAATCATGTCTTCGGGTAGCTGGGCTGGCAAAATTGGTGGCACACAACCAACGGCATTCAGTTCTTGGGCAAAGCACTTCCTTCAAAAATCGATTGGTGGTCGTTGGATTAACGATGATCAAATCTCGATTGATGACCTTGAAGACAACCCACAAGTTTATACGCTGTTCCAAACGACGGATAACAGCCGTCCGAACATGATTAAAGTGGATCTTCCAGAAAAACAGATCGAAGGTTTAAAACCGTTTGCTGGTGAGTATTCGTTCCACTCTCAAAAAGGTGATGACCTGAAAAACAGCATGACTCGCAAGTTGGTGATTCCAGCTGGTGATTCTGCTCTGCTTTCGTTCAAAACTTGGTATGAGATTGAAAAAGATTACGACTTTGCGCGCGTACTCATTAATGGACAAGCCATCGCAGGTAACATTACCTCAATGGACGACCCATACAATACAGGTCTCGTACCTGCTATTGGCGGCGAGTCTGGCGGTTGGATTGATGCTGAATTCGATGTTTCACAATGGGCAGGCCAAGAAGTAGAGCTTTCGTTTGAGTACATCACCGATGGTGGCTTGGCAATGGAAGGCTTCTATCTGGATAACCTCAGTGTAGTCGTGGATGGTGAAGTGACATCAATAGACGATGCTGAAAGCAACTCAACCTTCGCTCTTAATGGCTACAAGCTGAGTAATGGATTCCTCCAAGCACAACACTACTACCTGCTGCAATGGCGCAGCCACATGGATGTTGATGAAGGTCTAGCCAACATTAAACGTATGGGTCAACTGATCTCATTCGATCCGGGCTTGATCATTTGGTACGTAGACGAGTCGCTAACTGATAACTGGGTAGGTAAGCACCCAGGCGAAGGTTGGTTAGGTGTCGTAGACGCAGACCAAAATGCCATGACTTGGGAGAAATCCGGTGAAGTCGCTCAAACTCGTTACCAAGTTCGTGATGCTGCGTTTTCTCTCAAAGATCATACTCCAATGCGTCTTGTGAACAGTGACAATGATGTACTTGAAGATACCAGTTTGCTTGGCAATGCTAGCTTCTCTGACGACCAAGATTATTCGTCTCCACAAGCACCTGATTCAGGACGTATTTTGACTGAATTTGGCTTAGCCGTTGATATTGTGAATCAGAGTGACAACAATGAATACGGTGTGGTGCGCTTATCTAAAGTAAGCCAACACAACGTCACACCTACTGCGAGCTTCGAGCTCAATGTTACTGGCCTGAACGTTTCTGCACATAACTCCAGCTCTGATCAAGACGGTGAGATCTCCAGTTACCTATGGGACTTTGGTAACGGTGCAACAAGCAACGAAATGGCACCAACTTGGTCTTACGAGCAAGCCGGTGATTACACGGTGAGCTTGACTGTTGTCGACGACAAAGGCGCCACTGATTCGTTCAGTTCTATAGTGAGTGTTGAATCTCCGAACGCCCTACCGGAAGCAAGTGCGAAGTACATCCACTTGGGACGCTGGGTAACCATGTGGTCTACAAGTTCAGACAGCGATGGCCGTATTGTTGATACCGAATGGACGCTTCCAAATGGAAAAGTAAAACGAGGTCGCACCTTCACTTCTATCTTCCCTTCATACGGAAAGCATGAAGTAACGCTAAAGATAATCGATGACCAAGGCGCCACAGTAACAAAAACAATCCTAGTCGATTTATAAATCGTTATTACCTAAGACTTATCCATTATTATCTAAGGTTTATTTATGATTACTTAAGGTTCATCACGGCTTTCCGCAGAAAGCCGCGATGAACCTTTTGTTTACATGCGAGGCAGAAAAGCGGCGTCAAGGTGAAAGACTTTCTAGCCAACAACCTGACCCCCTCTTACACAGATTGTTTATGAATGTGAGATTTTCGAGCACTAAACGCAAACATCATAATCACCGCTAACACGAACGGGAGTACGTAAATATTTAGGTTTTGCCAGCCCGCGGTCGATTCTAACCAGCCGGATAATAGCGCGGTGACAGTGACACAACCAAATACAACAAACTCGTTAAATGCTTGAGCCTTGGCTTTGTTCTGCGACTCATAAGATTGGCTAAACAAACCCGTTGCGGCGATGAACATAAAGTTCCAACCCACGCCAAGCACAACCAAAGCCGCCCTAAAGTGCCAAATCGATACACCATGGATATTGATGGCAATACTCACCACAAATAGAACACCACCAACAAGGATCATCATACGTGATCCAAACTTCTCGATAAGGGAACCCGTAAAGAATGCCGGCACAAACATACCCAACACGTGCCACTCAATCACACCAGCGGCCTTAGTAAAGTCAAAGCCACAGCCGATCATCGCCAATGGTGTTGCGGTCATCAAAATATTCATTACGGCATAAGCAACCATCGCAGCAAACACGGCACCAATAAAGTTCGGCGCTTTAATGATCACACTGAGGGGATCGGCTTTTGGTGCTTGGCTATTAAAAGAGACTTTGGGAAACTGAATTGTTTGTAACAACGCTAAAGCTAATATGTTTAGGCCGATCAACGACGCAAAAGCACCGATATACAAACCATCTGCTGACCATTGCTGAGACATGATCGCTAAGTTAGGCCCCAATACAGCGGCGAGAACGCCACCAGCCATTGATATTGAAATCGCACGATGCCGTGCATTTTCGTCACACACTTCAATTGCAGCGAAGCGATAAAGCGTACCAAAACCGATCCCAACTCCAAGTAAAAATGTGGCGAGGCAAAACAAATAGAAATGTTGCTGAGATAACGCGTAAGTTGCGAGGCTTGCTCCGGTAATACCGACTACATTACCAATACTAAAGCCTCGTTTTCGTCCTAACTTTCCTGAAATTAAAGACGCTGGAATAGTGGCAGCCATTAAACCCAAAAACTGCAGCGCAACCGGCAAAGTAATCATGCTGACACTAGGCGCAATCTGTTTGCCTATCAAGCCAATCACCGAAATCAGTAATATGTTACCTGTCATCAATAAGGCCTGACACAGTGAGAGCAGCCAAACATTTCTATTCATCTTCGTTCCTAAATATGAGCACAGTTGATCAATAGACCAAAAATCCAACAAAGTCGCAACACTTTGTTACTCATAAGATACTCCACGAAGTCAACTAACCGCTGATTCTCAGAAATTCCCTATCACTTCAGTTTTGATTGACGCTAGTTTAGGCGCTAGATTTGAAATTATCATAATTAAAGATAATAATAATTTTTTGTTATTATGGAATAAAAGGTGAGTATGATTAATCCACTTTGGCTCAATACATTTAAAACTCTGGTTGAAGTTGGTCATTTCACCCAAACCGCAGAAAAGCTGTATATGACGCAGCCTGGCGTTAGCCAACACATCAAAAAGCTTGAGCAAGCTTGTCACTGTGACTTGTTATCGAGAGAAAATAAGAGCTTCGAACTGACCGAACAAGGCCGGATTATGTATCGTTATGCGCTTAAACTAGAGAAAGACCAAGAAGACCTTTTTGAGTCTCTGAGTTTTGACAACCCGTATTCAGGACAATGTAACCTTTCGTGCTCTGGCTCTTTATCTCTGCGCCTTTATCCAAAGCTTCTTGAATTGCAGCAACAACATCGAGAATTAAGCATTCACCTAGAAGCTGCGCCAAACCAAAAGATATTAAATGATTTGCTCCAAGGCACGACTGACATCGGCATCGTTAGACACTCGCCCAACGACAGTTATTACCAAAGCCAAGTCATTGGCAAAGAAGCCTTGTGTCTTATCGTCCATCACAGTCTTGCTGATTTAGAGATAACGCCGCAAGTACTTCATGACATAGGCCTGATTGCCCATCCAGATTCTGCACACTATTTGTCTTTGTATTTCGACCTGTGCGGAGATAAAGACTTAGCGAACATCAACGTTAATGAGATACCAAGATCTGGCTACATCAATCAGCTTCACCAGATCTTGCTACCTGTATCAAAAGGGCTTGGGTTTACGGTTTTACCAGCGGGCGCTGTGGAACATTTTCCAGAACGCGATAAGTTGTATGTAGTTCCTCCAAAAGTAGAAGTTGAAGAAACCTTATATTTGATTCAGAAGCGAAACAGAAAGCTACCACACAGATACAACACTGTGATTGAGTTGATCAAACACAGTGTCTGTCATTCGTTCGTTTCGTAGATTGACCGAAAGCCTTTAATGCTAAGAGTTACGAGGGGTAATCATAAAAGTAAAGGCTAGGTTCTTTAAGTGATATCAATTTTCATGGTTGGATACAGCAAGGTTATCGACCTGAGTAATACATACAGATGCGAACGCCATCGAACTCACGAATCTCAAACGGGATCTCGTAGATCGATTCCATTACTGACTTTTCAACCACTTCAGAGACCTTACCCGACTTAACCACTTGGCCTTTTTTCATTGCAACAATGTTATCTGAGTAACAAGAAGCAAAGTTGATATCGTGAATCACGATCACTACCGCTTTATTAAACTCATGCGCTAAACGACGAAGCGTCTGCATGATTTCTACCGAGTGCTTAATATCAAGATTGTTGAGTGGCTCATCCAAGAACACATAGTCGGTATCTTGCGCCACAACCATTGCAATAAACGCCATTTGACGCTGACCGCCACTCAACTCATCTAGGTATTTGTTTTGAATATCAGTAATACCGAGGTGCTCTAACGCAGTATCAACAATTTTATTATCTTCTGCTTTTAAGCGACCTTGGGAGTGAGGGAAACGACCAAAACAGACCAACTCACGAATCGTAAATCGCATGTTGATGTTGTTTGACTGTCTTAGGACAGCAAGGTGCTTTGCCAGCTCTTTGGTATCCCATTCAGCCAGTAACTTGTCACCAATAATCACCTCACCAGCGTCACTTTCAGTTAAGCGACTCGCCATTGAAAGCAATGTACTTTTCCCCGCACCATTGGGGCCAATAATAGAAGTCACTTCGCCTTTTGGGAACATAGCACTGGCATCATCCACCACGAGTGATTTGCCATACTTCTTACTCAAACCTGTTAATTTAATCACTACTTACTACCTTTAATGAATTCTGGTGCGTAACAACAAAAACATAAAATATAAACCGCCAACCAAGTTAATAATCACACTCACCGTGGTTTCAAACGCCATCACTTTTTCAATAAACCATTGCCCAGACACCAACAGCACCACTGCTAACAAACTGCTGGCGATGATAAGCACGCGGTGTTGATAAGAGCTGAACATCTGACGAGCCAAACTCACGGTGATCAAGCCAAAGAAAAGCACAGGCCCGACTAAAGCAGTGGATATCGCCACCATAATGGAAACAATGATTAACGTAATTTGGGTAAGTCGCTTAGTGTTCACACCTAAACTTGTCGCATTATCGACCCCAAGCCAAAGCACATCGAGCTTGGGAGCCAGAAGCCACAGGCCAAACACGCTCAACCCCAATGGAATAATACTAAGGTAAACCAACTCACCTTTTACGTTGTTGAAGCTTGCGAACATCACATTCTGCAGCACTGCAAATTCGTTTGGATCAATCAACATAGTTAAGAAATTGGAAAGGCTCGAGAATACGCTGCCACACACAATACCAATCAGCAACAGTGTAAATACGTTGTTTCGTTTACTCTTGAAATAGAAATGAAACAACACAAATGAGAACAAGATCATCACCGCCACAGACAGTGAAAAGTTAGCGATAACGTCAATTACCCAAAAACTGGTACCACCGAACACAAACAAAAGAGACGTTTGAACCAGCATGTATAAACTGTCAAAGCCCAAAATTGAAGGTGTTAAAATTCGATTATTAGTGATGGTTTGGAAAACCAGTGACGACGCCGAGATCGCCACAGCCGCCAACACAATCGACAGCACTTTAGGTAGTCGCAAAGACAAGAAAAACTCATAGTTATCCCACGTAAGTCCCTGCCCCACAAAGACTGCCGCCATACACAAAGACGCGATGGCCAGAATCGCAATTTTTACTGAATCACGCATTCGACTTGTCTCTCATGATTAGGTAGATAAAAATCAAGCCACCAAAGATGCTGATTACCATCGAGATTGGAATCTCATAAGGGAAGATGATGACTCGAGCTAACAAGTCGCAAGCTAACACCAAGATCACGCCCCAATAAGCCGTCCAAGGTAAAATTTTCTTCATGTTATCGCCCATCATTAAAGACACAATGTTAGGAACGATTAGACCAAGGAATGGAATAACACCGACGATCATCACCACAGAAGAAGCACAGATCGCGACTAGAGAAACACCGATAAAAACAATCTTCTGATAATTCAGACCGATGTTTTTTGCAAAGCTCTCGCCAATACTCGCCGCACTAAATTGGCTGGCGAAGTAATAAGCCAACACACAAGCAGGAACCGCGAGGTACAGAGTTTCATAGCTGCCTTGTAACACACTCGCAAAATTCGCCATTGTCCATGCCGACATGGTTTGCACCAAGTCATACTTGTAGGCGATAAATGTCGTTAGAGACGAGACAACGTTACCATACATAATACCAATTAATGGCACCAAAACCGCATTCTTAAACTTAAGATGTTGTAAGAAACGAACTAATAACAAGGTACCGAAAACTGCAAACGCGAAGGTGAAGCCTAAGTAGCTCCATTGCGCGGCGTTACCCAGCATCAGTATACCAACGATATACCCCAACATGGCACAGTCAATCGTACCCATCGTGGACGGCGAGGCGAACTTATTTTGCACGATCTGCTGCATGATCAAGCCAGAGACACTCAAACCCGCTCCGGCAAGCACAATCGCGAACAGTCTAGGGATCCGACTAACAATATAAATAGAATTGGCGTGTTGGTTGCCATTTAAGAAATCACTAAAATTGATTTCAGCAACCCCAACCATCAATGACGCCACACATAACACAACAAGAAATACAGCAGCTGCAATGGGTTTCAACATAGAAATAACACTAAAGGTAGGTCTCGGGTAGCCCGTATGGAAAGTGAAAAAGGGCTTATAAGAACGCTCTTATAAGCCCAAGAATCGAACTATTGGTTACTATTGAATGGTACGTTCAATGTCACCAAGCATTCTGTGAATCGCAGTTACACCGCCACCCGCCAGATACCAAGCACTTGAATCGAGGTAAACAATATTGCCCTTTTGCGCTGCTGGTGTTGCGGCTACTAATGGATTATTGAATAGCTGTTGTGCACGCCCCTCTGACTTACCAATCGCTTTTTCACGATCGAGAACGTAAAGCACTTCGGGTTTTGCATCAGCAATGTATTCGAATGAGATTAAGTTACCGTGACTCCCTTTAATTGGGGCCACTACCGCACTCTTTGATTCAACGAAACCAAAGTCATCAAAAATGATAGAGAACCGGCTGCCTTTGTTGAACATCGCAATATTATTACCGTTGTTCATCAACATCATTGCTGAAGTTTCGTCAGACGCTACTTTGTCGTTTACTGCTGTGATAGAAGCTTGAGTCTCTTTAATGATCGCTTCGACTTCAGCTTGCTTACCAAAGATGTCGCCTAGTGCGCGCCAATTTTGCTGAGCATCAGCCCAGTACTTGTCACCTTCAATAGAGAACATGATGGTCGGAGCAATTTGTGCCAGTTTGTCGTAAACCTTAAGCATGCGGTTTTCCGCGATGATGATGTCAGGTTTCAACATGTAGATAGCTTCAAAATCAGGTTCGCTTAATGAGCCTGTATTTGCCGTCGTATCTTTGTACGAAGCTAGGTAATCAGGCAGCAAGCTATGAGGCGCGCCAACTGGCTGCACACCGATTTGATCAAGCACATCTAAGCTACCGTGGCCTAGAACCACCACTCGCTGTGGTACTGCAGTAAACTGCGCTGTACCTTTTACATGCTCAATGGTGACGGTTTCCGCTTGAACGACCATCGTGAATGATAACGCAACAGCAAGCCCGCTCAATAATTGGCGAACTGAATTGATTATTTTTTTCATGTGTCTTCCTGTGTTGTTGATACAAACCGCGACTCACTTATGAAAGTCACATGATTCATAAGTAATCTGATGCGTAAACAACAGCTAAATAACGATAACGTAAAGTTTGTTATTGAATGAGTAACAAACCAGCAACGCAAGTGATAATAGTTATCAATTATATTCGCATCAAGTGCGCAGCACAACAACTTTTGTATTCAAATGCGTAAAAGTGGATATTCATATCTGGTTATCTCGGTTAGCAACTTGCACCATTAACGACAGTCATTCTCGTTGCAAAAACAACCATATCGTATTAAAAAATAAATCAGTGAAGCATCAAACCTTTCATATTTTGAAACCAATCATCAGCCATCATTATGTTCATCAACCTCCCTATAAATGGAATTCTGTGTACTGATTATTTTAGGTTTAATTGAAAATAAAGTTGTAATTAAAAAAACTAGGCGTATAGTGCGTCCTCTGGCTCTGATTTAAAGAGCTGTTAATGCTAAATTCAGTTCAAGTTCCTCATAGACAGTTCTCGATTCCCTCGTTACACCATCTCTGCGTCAGCTTTCACCTAGATAGTCATTCAATAGCTTTCAAATTCGATCCCACTACCGTTCTATTCGTTATTTGCTTTTTTTCTAGCAAATTAAAAATAGTTCAACTACTTAAATATAAATGTAATAAACACAAGGCACAGTTATGTCACGCAGAACAACACGACAAACACATTGGTATCAATTATCACGCGATAAAACAGTCAATAAACTAAAAGGTAATAAATGCTCACAATTAAAATAGACTTACTAAAAGAAGAACTGTCATGGATCACAGAGATTCGACAACTTAATAGCGATATACTCCACCGCCACATATTGCCAAAGCTACAACACAACGGTTATCTCATAGACTTTGAGTTTAATGAACAGGACAGCGTCGGAACAATAGTTTCGGGCAACGGAAACACACTAGGACATTTCACACTCCTATAGCATTTCCCAAAGATTACATATTTAGTCCCAAAATGTGACCCTCAAGTCGCTCTAGCAGAACAAAGAAAATTAGAAACCTAGCCCTTTTGCATTTCACACGCGGCTCACGCTAGCTAGGTTATCGTGCTTTCATTGAAAGTCGCTTATATTGAACCTTGAACCATCAATGCGTCATTATCATTGCGTTAACGGCATCGACCTTAACTTTTGATCAAGTTTATATAAGTGTTCTGCAGCTTGCATGTGTTGAGGGTAATCACTGAACTTCTCACGATTCACCTCATTCATCTTACATGTCTCATCCACCAGCATCAGTTTCCAATACAGCTTTGTTGTATGCAGCATCGCCAGTAAAGGCTTGAACACCTCTTTTTCATAAGCTTGAATCAACTCTTCAATTAATTCATCGCGCTCGTCTTCACTTGCAATTGAACCATTGGTTGCCGACAACACTTTTTGATATTTCAGATTGAGTTGCAGCTTATCCATCACCGTTTGGTTATCTTTCGCCAGTTCGATAAGCTTTGACTTAATGATGCTCAACCAATTCGCTTGGCTAAGTACCGTATCATCAATACTCGAAAAATCTTCACGGATTTGACGTTCAACGTCTTTTTGAGCCTTCTTTAAAACGGCACGCACCTTTTGAAAAGGCAGCTGATATTCCTTACTTAGCTCAATAATCAGTTTATGAAAACCACCATTTGGAAGGTGTAGGTTTTCCTTAAACGTAGCCATTGCATCTTCTTGATGATGTGTAAGGTTAGTCATTCTCTTTCCTATTCTTTATAACTCATAGTGCTGGACCTTCGATCATACCATTATTAACCATGGTATTTCGGAAACTTAATGAGTTACATATAGAAAACATACCCTTAGGCGTCACACCTAGATTTCACCGAAGGGCCAATTCAGTTCGTTGCACCCAAAATGCTCGAACATGGTCATAAGTCAGGTTAAATACAAACGCATAAATGGTAATAAAGACAGTAACGCCGATGTCCATCAAAAATGCCTGCCATATCCCCACGTTAAGCAAGTAAGCCATCACTGGAATAGTCGCGACCAGCAGACCAGCTTCGAACAACATGACATGAAAAACACGTAATTTAAGCGAACGCTTGGATTTTTCACCCGTAAAGTAGCGATCAAAAATGCGGTTAAAACAGTAGTTCCAAATCATCGCGATGGTGGCAACAACTATCATGGTTCCTGATAAGGCATTCACATCATGATCGGTAAATATCGCTAAGCCTATAATTGAAAGCGTTACAGCCAAAACTTCAAATAATACTGAGTGAAATACTCTTTCTAACGTACTCATACATTCCTCTAAATAATCTACTATGTGTTGGATTGGCTAGGATTATGTCATCGTAAATAATAATAGAAAGTTAACAACCATCACGAATAGTGATAGCCTGAATATTATCCCCCTATTTAGAATTGAGAGAGACACCATGTACAGTTTTGAGCAACTAAAAGTCTTCGTCACTGTGTGTGAAAGTGGATCTTTCTCAGCGGCCGCACGCAAGCTGAAACGCGCTCAGTCCGGCGTTAGCCAATCAATCGCTAACCTAGAGATCGCTATCGACCAAGAGCTGTTTAACCGAGAGAAAAACATCCCTGTTTTGACCAACACAGGTAAAGCGTTATTGCCTGTCGCTAAGTCTATTCTCGACCAACAAAAGTACTTCGATCAAAAAGTAGAATCGCTGACACAGGAAGACGAGCACGAACTGATCATTGCTGTTGATGAGAGCATCATTGATAAAAACTTCATCAAGATAATTAGCTCGCTAGCCGATCAGTTCCCAATTACACACTTCGATATTATTACGACCTCAACCTTCGATGTAGAAGATCTAGTGAGACGCGGAAAAGCGCAGATAGGCATCATCTATGCAGATGGTGAACTTAAGGTGGATATGGACTTCTTCTTACTTGGCCAAGCACGCTTTTTGACTGTCAGCTCCGCCACGCACGAACTCAGCCAAATGCCCGTAGTGCAAGATTCCGACTTAAAACGTTACCGCCAATGCGTGCATCGCAGTTCCAAGCAGCAAGAACTGTGGTTCACCTATGGCATTAGCTCGATGCTTTGGTATGCCAACAACCACAGAACCATCATTGATCTCGTTGAACAGGATGTTGGCTGGGCAAATGTACCTGAAATGATGGTGATGGAAGGAATTAAGAAAGGAAAGCTAGTGGCTCTACCTGTGGCGCATGAACATGGTGGCTGGCTCACGCCAGTGGGTTGTTTAGTTTCACGAAGTCACATCAATGGACCCGTGCTCACTAACTTAATTGAAAAACTCGGTGGCTATTCACTGCAGTACAACCAATGGCAAGCAAGCTAAACCTTGATTGTTCGACGCGTTAATATTGTCGTTAGTTTTGCAACATCACTTCATAAGAGACAACAGATACTCTGTCGCGGCTTTCGGATCTTCGGCGTGACATATCGCTGATACCAATGCTAGCCCATGAATGCCCGTTTCAGTAAGCTGAGGGATGTTCGATTCGTTGATTCCGCCAATGCCGACGATTGGTAACTTAGTGCTATCCAACGCCATTTGAATGCCTTCGTAACCCCAGTGTTTCTTTAGGTTTGTCTTAGTCGGTGTAGCAAACAGCGCGCTGAGGCCAATATAATCGATCGGCAAACTATCGGCTTCTTGTAGCTGTTGTTCAGTTTCAATTGATAACCCAAGAATCTTATCCGGACCAATCAACTGACGAGCTAACACTGCAGGCATATCCGATTGCCCTAAATGTAAACCATCAGCATCCACAGCCAATGCAACGTCCACCCTGTCATTAATAATCAGCGGTACACCCGTTCTGGCTAAAACCGACTTAACGGCTTTTGCACGCTCAATGAAAGCTCTTACATCTCCATGCTTTTCTCTTACTTGAACCATAGTGACGCCACCTGAGACCGCTCGTTCAACCACGAACTTAAGTGTTGCTAAATCTTGTTGGTCGTCTGTTACCAAGTAGAGTTTATAAGGATTCATAACGTGCCTTTGGCGTTGATTTCTAAAATTGATTTTCTACTATTTTACCGACAAATCGCATAATGTGCATGCTAGTTGATACTTAATAAACTCAATTACACACACGCCATCAAATACGCAACTCGTTGAGAGCATACCGAAAAACCTGAACTTTTTAACTAAAGCATTACTTATTACACAAAACATTCACTTCAAGCATGCCCAGAATGCTGTTTTATGGAATACTCAGTGATGAAGGAATCAGGTAAATATAGGGATAGTTATGCGCCACCTTTCTATAGCGCTCAAGATCAAGCTGGGTTATGCCATTTGCTTGCTCTTTTTCGTCATTTCAGGCTTTGTGAGTTACAAAGGTATTCAAACCTTGTCGAATGGCTTTAGCCAATACAGTGATCTTAGCCACAAGGCGACATTGTCAGGTAACATTCAAGTAGACTTTCTTGAGATGCGTTTGGCCTCTGAACGCTACTTAGAATCATTGGATGAGCAATATGAGGCGAATTATCAATCAAGCAAACTCGCGATTGATGAACTGCTGAGCAACTTAATCCAAACGACCACCAATACAGATAGCTTATCGAGCTTGCAATTAGTGCAGGACAACGTTGCGGCATTTGATTCGGCTTATGGCTCAATGAAACAGAGTCAGCTCCTCATTGACCAATTGGTAAATGTGGAGATGGTCAAACGAGAAACCAACGCACTGAAAGCGGCTCAGAGCTTGCTGTATGAGTCATACAATAACAACGATCCAAACGCGAGCTTATACGCGGGCATGTTGATGGAGAACTTCCTCGCAGCCAAGATCACCGTACTCAGTTACTCAAACAACAATGACCTCAAAACCTATGAAGCGGGTAAAGATATCTTTGAATACTCACTTCCAGGAATCGAAGGTGATATTGAATCTCTTAAATCATCGCCGTATCAAAGTGAGCTGATTGAAGACTTCTCTAACCAGCGCGAAGCGTATGCAAAAGGCTTTGAACAGGTTCATCAACAGATGATTGAGAACACGCAAAGAACCGCTACCCTCGCCTCTATTGGTGACAGCTTAGCGATTGCAGTCGCGGATGCTCAAAGTATTCTCGAGCAACAAAAGCAAGCGCTCACGCCAGTACTGCAAGCCAGTGAAAAACGCTCTATTCAAATCATCATCTTGCTTACGGGGGTTGCTCTGGTCATTGGTATGACAAGCGCCGTGCTGGTGACTCGCTCTATTACCAAAGGCATCGCGCAGGTTAAACAGATCACCAACGAGCTTTCTCAGGGCAACCTGAATGTTGAAGTAAACATAGAGAGCAAAGACGAGATTGGCGAACTGCTGACCAATATGGAGATCACCATTGAATCTCTGCGCGATATTGTTGGTCAAGTGAACCGCTCTAGCGTGCGTATTGGTGAGATGTCGGAGTCACTTAATCAGGTGACAAACAACAGCTCGACCAATGCAACACAATTGAACAATGAAATGATCAATATCTCTTCTGCCGTTGATCAATTGGCTTCCAGCACATCAGAAATTGCGGCAAGTGCTAACCACGCGTCTCAAGTTGCTAACCAAGCAACCGAGAATGTGGCAATGGGACTCAAAGAGGTCGACAAAACACTGCATGAGATTGGTAGCGCCGATGAAAGCATGCAGGTCAGCAGCCAAAAAGTGACTGACCTACACAAAGAGTCGATAAACATTGGTGCCATTCTTGAAGTAATTAAAGGCGTTTCTGAGCAAACCAACCTACTGGCATTGAATGCGGCTATTGAAGCTGCTCGTGCGGGTGAACAAGGTCGTGGATTTGCAGTAGTAGCAGATGAAGTAAGAACCTTAGCTAAGCGTACCCAAGATTCAGCAAGCCAGATTGATGAACTCATCACCTCATTACAACGTGGCGCTAAAGATGCCTTAGAATCCATTAAGGTTAGCCACAGCACGGTTTCAGATGCTTCTACTCAGGCACAACAAGCCTCTCAGAACCTGCATGTGATTAACCAACACATCCAAGATTTGAATCAGGCCAACAGCCAGATTGCAGTATCGGTTGATGAGCAAGATTGCTTGACCAAGTCACTGGGTGAAAACGCGCAAGGTGCGAATACCATCGCACAAAGCAACCAAGAGTCGGTCAGCAGTATTTCTGGCGCCGCTAGCGACTTAACCGACGTTGCTCACCACTTAGAAAGCCAAGTGAATCGATTTAGAACCTAGCAAAACTAGCTTTAACACAGCTGACCTAGTTCTGAACCAATAATAAAAAGCCCCAGCACATAAGTGTCGGGGGCTTTCTTTTTGGTTAAGAGCTATTAACTTAGAACTATCAGTTTTGAGCTTAGAACTAGATTGAGCCTACTGAATCTTCAAGCGTTGAATCAGAGTCTCTTCGTCTAATTGATACAACTCATCGAGCAAGTTCATTTGTAAACTACCCGGACCGCGTGAGTTTTCAGCTGCGATTTCACCAACCACGCCTAATACCGCCGCTGCCGCCAAACCACTTTCATCTCCAACAGCAGCAAATGCGCCCGTCAATGCCGTTAAGGTACAACCCATGCCTGTCACATACGGCATCATTGGGTGCCCATTGTTTAACGTCACAACGCTATCTTTAGTGACAACGTAATCTGTCTCACCGGAAATCACCACATTCGCACCGTATTCAGCCACTAAGCATTGCGCTGCGTCTAATGCGGCATCACTGCTATCTAGTGCATCAACACCTTTGCTCTGTGCTTGCTCACCCGCTAGCGCAATGATCTCAGACGCATTACCACGAATGATTAGCTTATCGGCTAAACGTGCAATTTCACGAGAAGTCTCAGTACGCAGCGTACTTGCGCCACAACCCACAGGATCAAGAACCACCACCTTGTTGTTGGCACTCGCTTGTTCAACCGCGAAGCGCATTCTTGGCGTCCAAACACTGTCTAGCGTACCAATGTTAATCACCAAAGCGCCAGAGAATGACATCATCTCAGCCAGTTCCTGTTGCGAGTGCGCCATGATAGGAGAAGCACCAATCGCCAACAAAGCATTCGCCGTATTGTTCATCACGACGTAGTTGGTGATGTTCACCACCAGTGGCTTTTGTTCTCGTACTGCGCGAAGCGATTGAATGATTTGTTCAGTTAGCATGGGGAAATCCTTATTCGTTAAAGCGCTTTAAACGGCTGGTGAGCTATCAAGAGCATTCAGCCCTTGCTGCCAAAAAGCCACCTCCATACGCGTTGCCGTTTTAAAGATATGAACGATGTTCTGACCGCGTTCGCTGTTGATATCAATTTCAGCAAGCAGCTGATTGAAATATTCCGCGCCCGTTTCAACGCCAGACTGGAACTCTTCTCCACCATACAGCTGTAGCCAGCTCGCGTATGGGTTGCCTTCTAAAACAGTATCACTACTTTCTAATAGCGCTTTACCAATCACGGCATAACCAATTGAACACGGAGCCAGTGCCGCATAAAGATCGACCAGATCACCCGTCATACCCGCATCTAAAACGTAGCGCGTGTAAGCGACTGTACCGAAGTCTTCAGGTTCGTTTTCTAGGTCAGATTCAGTTAAACCCCACTGACCACAGTAAGTCACGTGGTGAGAGATTTCAGAATCTAATAAAGCATGAACACTTGGCAGTGCACGACGCATATCAGCCAGTGTTTTAGCCTTGTAAATTGCCAACGCATAAGCGCGAGCATACTGTTTTAAGAACAAAAAATCTTGCTTCAAATAATGCAGAAAACAAGGTTGAGCAAGCGTGCCGTTTGCCAGCGTTTTAACAAAATCATGCTCAGTGTAGTCTTGCCAATCTTGCTGGCAGGCTTGGATTAAGTCTTGGTATTTCATGAGATTCCTTAGTCAAAAGTCGGTACGTAATCAGCGGTTTTTGGTAGTGATTTAATAATGCCTTTGTCGAACATGAACTGCGCGTAATCATCGTAACGCTTCATGTCCACTGCTGAAGGGCGAAGTGCAAAGCGAGTCAGCGTGTCGTTCCATGCGCGTTGGTTAAGCTCGTTATTCAACGTATCTGGTGAATACGCCACAAACTCGATCCATGAATCTTGTGGATGGTTCACAATGTAAGTGGTTGCCTGTTCGAGTGCTTTGTTGAACGCTTTGATCGCTTCATCATCGCGCTGCTTTGCGTTAGCCACAAAGATCAGCTCATCATAAGCTGGCACACCGTGCTCTTCAGGGAAGAACGCTTTGGCTTTAAAGCCTTCAAGGGCTAGTTGGTTGGTTTCGAAATTACGTAGGCCCCCCCAGATTGCGTCTACCTTGCCCGATGCCAATGAAGATGACAGTGCCCAACCAACATTGATGGTTTGCACGTCTGTAAACGCAACATTTTCTTGAGCTAGCATGGTGCCGATAGTCGCTTCTTCGTTACCCGCAATCGCAATACCGATCTTCTTGCCTTTCAGATCCGCTAATGAATCGTTCTTGCCATTATCCAGCACCATTAGTGTGTTTAGTGGCGTCGCGATAAGGGTTGATGCACGAACTAAAGGAAGGCCAGCTGCCACATCCATGGTTAAACTTGGTTGGTAAGTTACGGCTAAATCGACCTTACCTGCCGCGACCAGTTTTGCTGGTGTGCTTGGGTCGGCTGGCTCTTGGATTTCAACCTCTAAACCTTGGTCAGCAAAGTAACCACGCTCTTGGGCAATAACAATTGGGCCGTGGTTCGGGTTCACAAACCAATCCAACATCAGTGTCAGTTTCTTTTGTTCAGAGTCCGCTAAAGCATGACCTGAAACTAGCGAAGCAAGCAGTGCCACTGCACCTATCAATTTTGTATTTTTCACGGTTAACCTTTCCTTTTGAATATTATTCTTATGTTGAGCGAAGCCATCATTGGTTTTCCCAAGGGATAGCTTTTTTGAGTAATTTATCTGTAACGAAGTAGAGCGAGATAGACAGCACCGCCAAGATGAACAAGGCCGCAAACATCTCATCTATGATCATGCGTGCGTTGGCCTGTAGCATTAGGTAACCCAGCCCCTCACTCGAACCCACCCACTCCCCAACGACTGCACCAATTGGCGCAATCACCACAGCCACACGAATGCCAGATGCTAAGGTTGGCAATGCAGCAGGCAGTTGGATATGGCGGAGCAGTTGCCATTTCGATGCACCCATCGTCTTGGCAAGATCGAGATAGCCTGTCGGTGTATTACGCAGGCCGTCATAGCAACATGTCGTCACGGGGAAGAAGATAATGATTGCCGCCATGACTACTTTTGAAGCGATGCCATAACCCAGCCACAGCATCAATACTGGCGCGATAGCAAATACAGGAATGGCCTGGCTAGCAATTAAGATAGGCAATAGCCAACGTTTCAACGGATCAAACATCAACATCTGCAGAGCGAAGAATAACCCCATCGACAAACCCAGTAGTAACCCAAGTAAAATCTCTTGTGCTGTCACCCAAGTGTGCTTGAGTAACACATCGTAACGTTCGATTAGCTTAATAGAGACTTCTGCGGGCGCTGGCAGAATAAAGCTCGGCATCTCGAAGATAACCACCACCATTTGCCATAAACCAAGAATCACAGCACTGCTGATAAGTAACCGCATAACGGGACTCATCTGTCGAGGGCGAGCAAGTTTGGTTTGTGTCTCGGTTGAACTTTCTACCCCTGAGCTTTGCACTGCTACGTTCTCTATCTTTGAGCTAGCCACAGCTTCACTTCGCGTTAGATCATTCATAGTCACGCTCCAACTGCTCTAAGATCGCTTGTTGTAACTCAGCACATTTACCGTCTAACACCCTTGGTGTCGCTGTATTAGGCACAGATAATGACTGGGCGCTCGCAGGTGTACCTTGCAACACATACAAGTTATCCGCCAATCGCACCGCCTCTTGTGGATCATGGGTGATCAACACAACGGTTTTATCTCTTAACAGTTCACACGCTAAGGTCTGTAACTTGTGTCTTGTTACCGCATCCAGCGCAGAGAAAGGTTCGTCCATCAGCACAACAGGTTTGTCTTGCATTAAGGTGCGAGCCAAGGCAACACGCTGGCGCATACCACCAGACAACTGATCCGGCATAGTAGACGCGTGATCAGCCAAACCAACCGCAGCTAACAACTCTAGTGCTTGATTGGTTTGCTGTGCTTTATCAGAAACTTGATTTTGAAAGCGATGACTCAGGCATACATTGTCGATAACCGACAACCACGGCAGTAACAAGTCCTGCTGCGCCATGTAAGCGATGCGATCCGTTAAAGGCAGTTCATCAGAGGTTACCAATGTGCCCTGCCACTCCACCTTATCGTCCAACAAGCCTGCCAGATAACGCAATACCGTGGTTTTCCCGCAGCCACTTCTACCCAATAATACCGTCCACTTACCTGCGTTTAAGCTAAGCGACATTCCCGATAAGGTCGCGTGTTCACTGTCGTTATAACGTAAGGAGGCATTGCTGAGCTGAACACCAACCGTATTAACGGACATTGCCGTGTCCAGCGAAGAAGTGGTTTACCGGGCCATGGCCTTGGCCGACTTGCAACTCATCAGCATGAGCAATCGCGTGAGAAATATATTGTTTTCCTAGTTCGACAGCTTTCTCAAGCGTGTTGTCTTGAGCCAAGAAAGAAGCAATAGCAGATGAAAGCGTACAGCCCGTGCCGTGGGTATTTTTAGTCGGGAAACGCTTCGCGCTAATCAAGGCAGACGTCGTCGGCAGAATCAGTAGATCGTTACTGTTTTCATCCTTCTCTAAGTGGCCGCCTTTAAGAAGAACGGCTTTAGCACCCAGTGTGCGTAGGTCTTCAATCATGCCCTGCATTTCAGCTTCGCTTTTAGGCACGGCTTTCCCTGTCAGTGCCGCGCCTTCCGGCAAGTTAGGCGTAATGATGTCAGCCAGCGGAATCAGCTCTTGCTTTAATGTACTAATGGCAGAGGTTTCTAGCAGCAAGTCACCGCTGGTTGCCACCATTACAGGGTCAATGACGAGGTACTTGGGTTGGTACTGTTTAATTTTATCCGCGACAATTTTGATGATTTGCGAATCAGCCAACATACCAACTTTTACCGCCACTATATTCAGATCAGTGAAAACCGCATCTAATTGACTTGTTACGTGGTCGAGCGGGATAGGAAAAATGGCAGAAACGCCTTGAGTGTTCTGGGAAGTAATAGCGGTAATCACAGAACAAGCAAAACTACCGGTTGCAGACATGGCTTTGATGTCTGCCTGAATACCTGCGCCGCCGCCACTGTCAGAGCCCGCGATGGTTAAAACAATTGGAGTGTTTGATCGAATCGAACTGTCAATAGAGATCTGACAAGTTGAGGGTCTTGGAGTTAAGGTTGGTGGAATAGAACTGTGTGTCATTGTCGCTCCTACTATCTTGCAAGACGTAGGAGAACCAACACTAACCGTAGGAAATGCCGCATTAAACTCATGAAAGCGTTCATGGGTGCAGACGTAGATCGAGTGCTTATAGTTCCCTACGCCAGTGTTAACTGAATCAGGTTCAACGGGTCTCGAATAACGATCTCAGCAAACACCAATTAAGGTATATGCCCCCCGACTATTGATAGCGATAGTAACAGCACTCTTGCAACTGAGATACTCCTTTTATTCAATTATAAGAATTACACATAAATAAATTTCAATTAGGCTCAATAAAAAAATACTTATAACGTTCCTTTAGATGGCTTCGACTGCATAAACAAGCACAGCACAATCAGAGACATACCTAGCCAGCCTGTAAAGGGAATCAGCTCACCGACAACGCAGACGGCAAGCACCGCTGCAACCACCGGTTCAAACAGAGTCAGCAGGTTGGCACTGCTCGCGGTCACATGGCGTAAACCAAAACTGAATGCTACATAGCCCAAGCATTGTGGGATTAACGTCAGATAACTGATGACTAACACGTTAGTCTGCGAGGAAAACAGGTTCTCACCAGTAAACCAGAGCGTTGGCAGCAACAGCATCGCACCAAGGCCAAAAATACTGCCCATCGCCGCTTGAGACTTAATGTCCTTGTCTATCAGTGCTTTTGTCGCCCAAGAATAAATGGCGTAACACAACCCTGCGAGTAGACCTAAAGCAATACCCAACAGCTTGAGATCATCACCGGATTCATTCGCCGATGAAGATTCTGAAAACACCAACAGCCCAATACCCGCCACACCAATCGCAAAGCTAGTGAGCCAACGTTTGTTGATGTTGTTTTTTTTGCTAATCAGACACTCTAACAATGCAGAAAAGAAGGGGGCGGTCGCAATCGAAACGACTGTACCAATCGCTACACCTGATAATTTCATTGAAGAATAGAAAGCTAAAGGGTAGACCGCCAAAGCCAAAGCGCTCAATGCCAACAACTTCTTGTTCTGCAAAAGTTTGTCGAAAGCGAATAGGATTTTTCGATACGCCAAACCCGCTTGCAATAGACCACCGACGCCCATAGAGAAAGCACCAATCGCTAATGGGCTTAGATCAGGTGCAAAACTTGCGGCGGTGCCTGTCGTGCCCCATAAAATAGAAGCAAATAAGATGGCTAAAGTGCCCGTTTGGAATTCGTTAACGCGATTGATGGCAAGATTCATTTCTATTACCCAATTTTCATTTCTGAAATAGATAATAGTGAAGATTGATAAAAGTTAATTTGCTGAAAGGACGCTATTGTTGTTTCTAAAGACTCTCTTTTATTGAGCCTAGAAACGCCCTTGGGGACATTCCAAAGTGCTGAGAGAAACGGCGACTGAAAGCAGAAACATCACTATACCCCACATTTTCAGCGATCAATTGAACCGGTAAATCGGTGTGGGTTAACAAGGCTTGGGCTTTCTCCATGCGATATCGAGTGATGTATTTAAGCGCACTGATACCAAAGCACTCTTTAAATCGTTTCTTAAACTGAGTGGGGCTCAAACAGGCCGTTTCAGCAAGTTGTGAAATGGATAACGGCTGCGTGTAGTTATCCGCAATCAACCTTTGTACCGCACGGATTCGAGGGTCAATGCTCTTGCTCACTTGTTGTTGCTCTAACAGCAGTGAAAACACATCCAAGATTGATGACTCAATACCACTATCGACCTGATACTCCAGCTGCTTCTCAACAAACAGCAGAAAGCTCATCAAAGGTGGTGTTATCGTGAAAACCGAGAGCTCATGCTCCAACAAGTGCTGCGGCAACTCCGCCATATCCGCGACAATAAACCGCGCTGCTTCATCCGCCTTAAACGCATGCGCTGTGGTTACCGGAATCACCACACATTCTCCCACGGCCACTTTGCCGATATACCCCACCATCTCGATATTGATACTGCCTTGGATTGGCAATACCAGTTGGTGATGGTCATCATGAGCATGAGTATTAAATTGCTTGGTATAAGATCGAATGCTTAAGCTAGATTTCATAATCAACGCCAGAGTACATTTCGCTAGGTTAGAGTAAGAGATACAAAGTTACATTATCACTTCCCTAGAGTCACACTCAATGCGCATCAAATTCATGCTAGCTAGGTGACATGATCAAAAACGGCCTCCAAATGAGAGGCCGTTTTGATTAAAAAGCATAATTCACATATAGGTTAGAATGACACTTGGCTGTCTTGACCAACCAATACCTGAACACTATTTTGAACATCATAGATTTCAAAACCATCAGCAACCGGATCTGCATTGTCTTCATCACTGTCGAACTGCGCAGTACAGGTATAACCCAATGAGTAAGTACCTGGGTCGATGAAACCAAGGGAAAACTCATAGTTGGTCTGTGCTTGATTGATTGTCACTGATGCTGAAGTAATCGGTTTCACTTCATCACTGCCGCCAATCGGAGCCATGTCAGCTTGTTCAACATTACCTTCATACAAGTAGACTGCCTGAACAAAGGTATTATCACCACCGTTACAAGTGTCATAAGTAGAAAGTTCAACAGTGCCTTCAATGTTTCCTGTCTCAACCGTATTGATAAGGCTTACAGACGTTCTTTGAATGGTGTAATCAGGGAAAGTCGAACTGTTCTTTAGGCCACGTCGAAGGTCGAACTCGACAACAAAATCGTTGCTTTGTTGGTTCACATTAAATGAGTTATTAAAGTAAAGTACGCCAGCGTTATCTTCTTTACCCACACCTTGCGGACACGCACCTTCACCTTTCACCGTTAACTCATGATTCGTATCATCATTTTCTACCACGTAAGATGGATCTGTTGGATGATCGCCATCATTCGCAAACACACACAACTTATAGCTGCCTACCGGAATGACCTCATTTTCAATCAAAGGAAGCGCATCGCTGCCTTGGTAATCCAACAAATTCACACTTAAAGGAATAGGGTCCTCACCATCTGGCAATGGATCGCCATTTTCATCAACGTAATCGCCGTTTTCGTCCGTTTTATACACATCATATATCAGTGGCGAACCTCCCCCTTGAGGAAGTAAAGCGACCTTACTGAATGTCACGGTGACGTCTTTAACATCATCAATGGGCGCATCACTCACGCTCAAAGTAATTGGTGTCGTGCTGCTTGATGAACCTGAATCACCGCCACAACCAACAAGCCCAGCCAGCACAAGGCTCGCTAAAGCGGTTTCCTTTAAATACTTCATAACTCATTTCCTATAATTCACTGCTCAATAAAGGGCTTAGTTTGTTGCCCTCTTATTCTTTTCCTTAATGTGACTCATAGACAAACCGCGCTTATGGCCCAAATCAGTTAGCCCTATTATTTAGGGCTGTCTTCATCCAAAAACTCTGTTCATCAAGGTGCACATATCAGGTCGCACATAGGTTAATTAAGTCTAGTAAGTAAATTGTCAGTAGTCGCACATATTTGGCAAGGTTGCTGTCAATTGTGTTGAAATGGTCGGTATGTATAGGATCAGAAAGGATGATTGATAGCACTCAAATCAAAGTCAAAAATCGCCACCAAGATCAAAAAAGGCCGTTAAGACAGCTTGTTGCTGAACTTAAACGACCTTTTTAAGGAATGTGGATTAAGCTAATTCGATATTAGCTCATTCAAATTCACTTATTTTTGAAGTTGCTCTTTAGCCGCTTCAACCTTAGAAAAATCTAGGCCAAGCTCTTCAACTGCTTCTTTGATTAGTGCAGGGTTTTGCATTACCTGACCCATCAGCATTTGAAGTTTGTCTTGAGGTAAACCAAGTTGGCTGATCGTCGCCATTGCTGCAAGAGGGTTCTCTGTCAGCGTTTTGAATAGCTCACTGATCTGCTCGTCGCTAATATTGTTCTCTTTCAACATCGCTAAAATCGGGTTCATTTCTTTGCCTTTGAAACACTAAATTAAATAGGAGCACAGCATACCATCTAGCTGTGCTCGATTGTACTAACAAGTGACGCTTTGGTTTAACGCGAACCGCACTTTTCCCAAACGCAAATAATGCTTGGGCTTAGCGAGACTCTAATGGGTAAGAGCGGTAGCTCCACATACCATACGTTCTCAGTGCGTCACGGTAGATGCCTAGAAGCTCACCACTGCTCGCTTTCTTAAGATCTTCTAGAGGCTTATCTGGGTAAGAGACCGTATCGAAGGTAATGCCCTGAGGGCCCGTTTGCCAGCTAGCGATCTCAAACAGAGTTTGACCACGACGAACATGGCTTGCCGAACTAATAATGGTCGCGTGCTTAATATCATGACGAGCAAGTGCATAGCTACTAAATAAAGCATTGCCTACCGTGCTGGTCGCGTAGTTCTCTTCAATGATGCGGTCTTTGCTTACCCCTTTTGAGATAAGCCAATCCGCCATTAACTTGCCTTCTGTCTTATGGTTCTTAGGCACGCCGCCGGTTAACACGATCATCGCGTCTGGGTTCGCTTTCGACATTGCTAATGTCGTTTCAAGACGTTCAATCAAGATCTCATGCATAGAACCATCAGGGTTAAGCGCGTAACCCAAAGTGACGATGGCACCGTGGTCGCTCAACAGTCCCTTATCTGCAGACTCTTTAAGCGGTGTTTCTAACACGCGGTCGACCGTTGCAAAAATACGTTTGATGTCTTCTGCTTTACCTTTGTTCAGGCTTTCCAGTTTCTCCATGTGCTTGTTGGATTCACTGTCATTGCCTTCAAATCGCTGCCAAACCGCAAGATATGCGTGCAAGTCGACATCGTCTGGCGCAACCGTCAGTGCTTGTTCAAACAACTCAATAGCGCGCTCTGCATTCTTGTTGTAGATCTGAGCGTTAGCCGCCGAAATCAACAAGTCAGTACGGTAAGGTTCTAGCTGGTACGCTTCTAACAATCGGTTAGTCACAATTTCCATGTTGCTTGGCATTTTAGCCGTGAAGCCCGCGTGAGAAATTCTTGCCGGAGACTTAAACGCCTGCAACGCATCAAGAAGTAATTGGTCGACAACTTGTCGCTTAGTCACCAACTGCGCGTAATCCGCAGAAGCCTGCACTGCGCCATCGTTAGCGGCAAAAGAGTAAGGTGTTGCGCCAAAAGCAAGCATGCCACCAAGAGCGAGGGCGATAATGTTCTTTTTCATGGAAAGATCCTGTGTCGTTAAGTGTTCACATCAGATTTGCTCACCAATGTAAGCCCCTAGTATTAAAAAACCGTGAAGCACCAATCAAAAATCCAAACTCCGTATAAAACAACGAATTGAAGAAGCAGCTTTAAGGTCATTTTTTCAACAAGTTAACAACCAACACACTAGATAATTCTATGCTGATTCACGTTTAGATAACGAAGTTATTGAGACATAGAGGCTGAATGCGAATCGGCGTATTTTGAAGTCATTCAAAACCAATTGTTGAACGAACGTTCAAGTGGTGTTTTAATGAATGACCAATACAAGGAGTTACCCCATGCTTAAGTTCTATTTTCACCAAACACCAAACCCAATGAAGATCGCTCTGTTTTTGGAAGAGACAGGTCTAGATTTTGAACTTGTTCCTGTCGATACCTTAAAGGGTGAGCAGCATTCACCGGAATATCGTTTGATCAATCCAAATGGCAAAACGCCTGCGATTGAAGATGAAGGACAACGTGTATTCGACTCTAACGCTATCTTGCTCTACCTATCTGAGAAAACAGGCAAGCTAGCTGGTCAGCCAGAAGACAGAGCTGAACTATTATCTTGGATGATGTTTATCGCCAGCGGACTTGGTCCATACTCTGGGCAATCGGTACACTTCCGTCATGCTGCACCTGCAGGCTTAGATTACGCGGTAAATCGTTATCTACGCGAAGCGCAACGTCACTACGAAGTGTTAGAGAAACATATGGAAGGTCGTGAGTTTTTCGTCGGAAATGAGTACACCATCGTCGATGTCGCGGCATGGGGTTGGGTTGATAAAGCACCGTTCGTGCTTGGTGAAGAAGGCCTAGAACCTTACCCCAACTTGAAGCGCTGGTTTAACGCAATCAACACTCGCCCAGCCGCACTGCGTGCGCGTGAAATCGGCAAAGACGTTGAATTTAAAACCGAACGTGATGAAGAAGCGAAACGAGCACTGTTTCCTTCGAATTATGCGAAGTAGAAGATCGTTGAGACTTAATTGTCCGAAATAGCAATACACCTCAAACATAAAGAGCCGCTAAAAAGCGGCTCTTTATGTTGAAAATTAAAAATTTGATAATCTTTTGTGGATTGATACCAAGGTTAGATATTCGTAATTATCCACATATCTAAAACATATTTCTGGACAGAAACAATTTAGGAAAGGGGCACTAAATCGTCTTTATCAGATTAGAAAAAGTATTTTGGAGCCTTAATAACTTGTTATGTTGTTTGTCGGATCATAGGTGATGCTGCGCTTTTGAGCCCTTTAATACTCGATGCAAACATATACGTTTTCAGTATTAGCTTTTCTCAAACGTCCCAATGGTTTTAAGAACCCCTGCCATCATCTCTGTAGAGTCTGCCTTTTTGGACGCTTTCTGCATTACTAACGAGTTCTGATTTAAGCGAGCTCTTAGATCGTCTAGTTCTTTTTGAGTCGTAGTTTGTTCTTTTTGCTTCAAGTTGTTCATATTGTAAACCATCAATTTATCTTGTGATGCCACATTATTATCTACAAAGGTGATATCATATAGTTAGTTATTATCTAAAAAATAGATGGTTTATAATGTTTACACTTCAGCAATTAGAAACCTTAGTTACATGTGTAGAATGTGGTTCTTTCTCCGCCGCTGCGAGAAAGTTGGGAAAAGCACAATCAGCCATCAGTACCGCAATTGCCAACTTAGAAATTGATACTGACACAATTATCTTTGATCGCTCATCCCGCACCCCACAGTTAACACCACAGGGCAAGCGCCTTTACTCATACTCGATGAGTCTACTGAACGATGCCTACCAAATAGACAATATGATGAAGGCATTTAGCTCAGGTGTCGAAGATAAGCTGACCATCGCAATAAATGCGTTATTGCTCACGCCTAAATTTTACGAGGCGTTAAAAGAGTTTTATGCACTTTTTCCTTTCACACAACTCAATTTAAACGTTGTCGAAAATAGCCTTGTTGCTGATATGGTTGCCAAAAACGAAGCTGATATTGGCTTTATGCTTTGGGGCCAAGAGCCTCCAAGGAACGTGGATCTTGGTTCGATTGGTTATATTTCATTCTCGATAGCCGTTCACCACTCACATCCCTTACTATCGAGTTCTAACGTCATATTTAACAAGATAAAAAATTACCACCAAGTGTTATTGAAAGATTCCCGATTACACTACAACACCCCATTATCAAGGTCTGACTCCATAGTGAATAATTTAGAGGGAGTTATTGAGCTAATAAAGCTCAATAATAACTGGAGCTTGTTGCCACATCACGTAATAAATCATCACAGTGATTTAAGAGAATTAGAAATTGCTGGCGAAGAAAAAGATTGGTTGCTACAAGTTGATCGTGTTACTAGCCCAACGCATGGTAAAGCAACTCAATGGTTCATTGATAAGAGTAAAAGCTTTTATACCTAATTTGGCTATGCAAAATTAGGTTGAAAATTAATATTTCGAGCACTTAAGAGATGTCTAGCACGTATCACATCATTGTTTTGAAACAGACAGCCACCTATCCAACACATTTCGGGGCAATAATGTATTTTCGAGTCCCAAACAAAAAGAACCGCTAAAAAGCGGCTCTTGATTTTCAAGCTATTCGAATTCGTTCAGATTACTCTTTACCGAACACGTTGTTCTCTTGCTCTTGTACACGGATGAAAGTCGTACGCTTAGTTA
>NZ_LAUM01000048.1:0-23815 GCF_000972265.1 Vibrio sp. ECSMB14106
TATATTGGGAAAACTCTAAAACCGTGGCCAATTTTAGTTGACCACTACAATATTTATCATTAGATCTGTTTAATAGAGACATTTATAGATAACACAGGCTGAAAGTCCGTTATGGTTGGCCTTTTGTGTGCATGTGTCGTTACATGATCTTAAAGGAAGTTAAAGAGCGAAACTTGGTTGTTTGAGAAGAGCATTGGAACTGCTGAACTATGAACTGAATTAGGTATAAGAAAGGTAAGGTGTGTCTGTAGAGAAAGTTAGGATTTTCAGATGCAAAAAAGCCGCATCAGTGATGCGGCTTTTTTTAATTGGCTCCCCTTGCAAGACTTGAACTTGCGACATACGGATTAACAGTCCGCCGTTCTACCAACTGAACTAAAGGGGAATTGATTGTTTAGTCTCTAATCAAGAGAATGGTGCCGACTACCGGAATCGAACTGGTGACCTACTGATTACAAGTCAGTTGCTCTACCTACTGAGCTAAGTCGGCATCATGAATCAAAAAGCTTATGCTTAATGATTAACTTGGCTCCCCTTGCAAGACTTGAACTTGCGACATACGGATTAACAGTCCGCCGTTCTACCAACTGAACTAAAGGGGAATTATTCTTAAAGCTTTAAAGAAATGGTGCCGACTACCGGAGTCGAACTGGTGACCTACTGATTACAAGTCAGTTGCTCTACCTACTGAGCTAAGTCGGCACATAATATTTCTTTGTGCTTTGCTGTTGTTGTCTAAGACACCAACAAATAAATTATGGTGCCCGGAGGCGGAATCGAACCACCGACACGCGGATTTTCAATCCGCTGCTCTACCGACTGAGCTATCCGGGCAACGAGGTGTATTAAACGTGTTTTCGCGTTCTGGGTCAACACTAAATTGCAAAAAAAGTATTGTTTGATGTTTTTCTATACTTAGTGGGTTGTTTTTGTCCATTTAGGAAGAAAAACCTAGATCTAGCATGCCCTAAAAGATCATGAAACTACGGTTAACTACACTGAATGGATGCCTAAATAAAAAAAGCACGTATGGAAACGTGCGTTTTTATTTAAGAGCTTTTCCGAGAGTTTAGTACCTTACTTCAAATCTATTAACCCAAGCTTCTAATTCGTTGGAAAGAGAGGCGAGAGTTTGGGTGCTGTTATGACTTTCTGTCACGACATTACTCAGTTGGTTACCGCTCTCTTCGATCATATTGATACGCTTCGATATATCATCGCTCACCTGAGTCTGCTCAGCGGCCGCTGTTGCGATTTGATGACTCATTGATGAAATAGACTCTAGTGCGACAACAATCTGTTGTAGTGCTTCAGAGGCGTTTTGAGACTCAGTTACGGTGCTTTCACTAGTCACGGCACAAACTTCCATGGTTTGAATTGCGTTGCGAGATCCTTCTTGAAGGTTATTAATCATTAATTGGATTTCTTTGGTGCTCGATTGTGTTCGGCCTGCAAGGTTACGAACCTCATCTGCTACAACCGCAAATCCACGACCTTGTTCGCCAGCTCGAGCTGCTTCAATGGCTGCATTGAGTGCCAATAGGTTAGTTTGCTCCGCTATATCACCAATAACATCCAATACTTTTGCAATGTTGTTTACATCGTTATCTAGGTTAGCGACAGCTTCGCTGGCTGTGCCTAGTTGGCCCGCTAGGCCTTGAATGTTATCTACTGTGTTGTGAATGAGTTGTTGGGTATGCTGACTCTGTTTGTCGGCCTCATCTGTGTTACGCGCGGTATCGCTAGCTGAATCAGCAACGTTATTGGCTGAAGAGGCCATCTCGGTCATTGCTGTCGCGATCATCTCTGTTGATTGCTGTTGGGTCTCTGTCAGTTGAGCAATTGACCCAGCGCGATCTTCGACGCGCTGCAGTTCGCCCCTTAAGGCCAGCATTGAAGCGTTAAGGTTTGATACTAGCTCTGCCAGTGACTTACTCATTTGTTGTACGGCCTGGTAAATACTGCCGTCAGCTGCCTGAGTTTCGAAAGAGGTTTGAATTCGCCCCTGAGCTACGGCTTGTACTGCTTCTCGTACATCTTTAGGTTCGCCGCCAAGAAGCGCTAGCATGTGTTTAATAGATACAATTAGGCTCGATAGAATAAGACCAGCAATCACCACACAAAGGAATAGCTGCCATTGAGCAGTAGACCAAAAACGAGCGTTAACTTCATTGAATCCGATACCGGTGCCGACAACCCAGCCCCAATGTGGCGTTTTCTCTGCAATAGACAGTTTTTCTTCAATCGTTCCATCTGGCAGTTTTTGTGTCCAGGTGTACTCAATGATCTGGCCGGTACGGTTACCAAGTACTCTTTGGATTAGCTGACCAACACTATTGCCGTCGCCATCTTTAAAGTCGTTAAAGCTGGTTCCGTGTAGTTGAGGATCTAATGGTGTCGCGACAAACGTCATGTTCTCATCGGCTACGTAAACATATTCATTATCTTTATAGATGTTGTTGCGAAGAAGGCGAGTAGCCAGTTTCTTAGCTTGCTCTTCTTCTAGAGTACCATCAATCGCCATCTTCTCGACTTCAGTAAGGATGCTGTATGCACTCTTAAATAGCTCTGTCACACGAGCCTTGTTGTCCATGTTGCTAGCGACTCTCAATGTCCATAAACCAGTAGCCGTCAGTGCTAGCAGGGCGATCAATATGATGCCCGATAATAAGTAAGCTTGCGTTTTTAGTTTCATATTTCCCCGCGTAGCGATTCAATAATTAGTATTAGGTATAATTCATCGAATCTTAATCTAAGTGGTGTAAGGCAGATATTAGAAAGACATCAAAACATGATAGCGATTAAATTTTCGAAGAAAAAAAAGTAACAGAACTCGGTTCTGTTTTTTTTTTGATATGAAGATTAGCGTGTTATGAACTTTGGGATGAGTGGTTCTGTTGGAGTGGGGGACTCTTTATAGAACTTAGAATCTGCTGCTGTAGTAAGAGTACTAGAAGGAGATAACTCAATTTATCGAGACTGATTAAGGGTAGAGCTGATGAGTATATTGAATAGAGTTTGCTTTTGTTCAAACGAAAAAAAGCCAAGTCTTTCGACTTGGCTTTTTTGAATGTGGCTCCCCTTGCAAGACTTGAACTTGCGACATACGGATTAACAGTCCGCCGTTCTACCAACTGAACTAAAGGGGAATTATTTGTGTCAACATCAGGTCTATAAAGACCATTATTTGTTAAGCACCAAATAATGGTGCCTCGAGGCGGAATCGAACCACCGACACGCGGATTTTCAATCCGCTGCTCTACCGACTGAGCTATCGAGGCAAAAGAATGGTGCCGACTACCGGAGTCGAACTGGTGACCTACTGATTACAAGTCAGTTGCTCTACCTACTGAGCTAAGTCGGCACACTAAATTCTTTGCTTAAAGAGTCAAACTCTTCAATTAAAACCTCATATAAAATGAAGTCCTTTAAAAATGGCTCCCCTTGCAAGACTTGAACTTGCGACATACGGATTAACAGTCCGCCGTTCTACCAACTGAACTAAAGGGGAATTACTTGTCTCAACATCAGGTCTATAAAGACCATTATTTGTTAAGTACCAAATAATGGTGCCTCGAGGCGGAATCGAACCACCGACACGCGGATTTTCAATCCGCTGCTCTACCGACTGAGCTATCGAGGCAAAAGAATGGTGCCGACTACCGGAGTCGAACTGGTGACCTACTGATTACAAGTCAGTTGCTCTACCTACTGAGCTAAGTCGGCACACTAAATTCTTTATGCTTTTGTCCGTGCTGTTACTCCCTGTTAAAGAGTGTTGGCACCAACAAATCAAATTGTGGTGCCCGGAGGCGGAATCGAACCACCGACACGAGGATTTTCAATCCTCTGCTCTACCGACTGAGCTATCCGGGCAACGGAGCGCTATTAAACGGATTTTCTGCATAACCGTCAACACCTTTTTTGAAAATAATTAAAAAAAACGTTCGTTAGTTGTTTTTTTATTCAAAAGTGAGGCTTACGTTTTACCTTGATTAAAATCTATCTTGAATTTTGTTACTTTTTCTAAATATCGGCGCGACTCTTTGTTTGGATGTTTCTTAGTGAGTGCCCAGTACGCTTGGCTAGGTTGTAGCGAGTTTAAGTCTCGCATTGCTCGCTTTCTGTCCTTACTAAAGGTGTTGAGTACACCACCAGTACCGCCGTTGTATGCAGAAATCATACTGTACTCAAGCGTTGTTGGGTGCTGCACGTCTTTTAAATAACGATTTTTAAGGATATAAAAGTACGCGGTGCCAGCATCAATATTGTTTTCTGGATTGAATAAATACTCAGGAGTGGGCTCTCCAGGTTTGTTCTTTACTAGTTTAAACACGTCTCGACCTGCAGTTTTTGGTACTACCTGCATAAGACCATAAGCATTCGCCCAGCTCACAGCATATGGGTTAAAACTACTTTCTGTTTTGATGATCGCGTAAATCAAGTCTTCAGGAATGTCATAACGTTGAGACGCTCGTCTAACTATATCGGCGTACTGATAGCGACGTTTACTAGCGTGATCGGCCACCATTGGGATTTCAACGTAGTAAGCTTTTTTAAAATCGACTTCCTTGGTTTTTAGGTTATTGGCGATCAGGTAGTCAGCAAATTGGTTAGCGCGCCATGTCCATTGAATAGGCTTTTTCTCTTGATCTACGACCTGATTGTAGAGGAAAGGTTTCCCTTCTAACTTGATGCTTTTGGAAGAAAATAGGTCGACATTGACTGGGTCGTCCGGCGTCAGAAGTGTCGTGATTATCGCGTTTTTGAGGTGTTTCTTAGGCTCGGTAGAGGAGACTGTTTCTACTGTGATTAGGCCTTGGCTAAAGTTTACTTCTGAACGGCTTAAGTAATTATCAATGTATTTCACATAGTTACTCTTACCTGCCATCTTTATTTCACTGTTGCCCCAACGTTTTTGGATGTTGCCTGAAAAACTATGAATCAAAGCATCCAGTGCATCAGTGTCTTTTTCAAATTGGCCGGGTAGCTCCGCTAAATTACTTACAAATCGGTTGGTTGGTTCGTAGTTAACATCATAAATGCTTTCGACAAATTCACGACTGCACCCAGTTAATAACATGGCTGTTAAGAAGTAACTTAGCTTTTTCATAGTTCCTCATACAAAAATGACATCGCAGCGTTAACCATGATGTCATTAAAATTTGCTTAAATAAATGTCTTATTCGCTTGGTGGAGTGTAGCCATCAATAACGACATCTTTACCTTCGAAAAGGAAGTTAACCATCTCAGTTTCAAGAAGTTTACGATGCTCAGGGTCCATCATGTTTAGCTTCTTCTCATTGATAAGCATGGTTTGCTTGCTTTGCCATTGTCCCCAAGCTTCTTTAGAAATGTTGTCAAAGATACGCTTACCTAAGTCACCTGGGTAAAGTTGAAAATCTAGGCCTTCAGCATCTTTTTGAAGGCGAGCACAAAATACAGTGCGGCTCATAGTGGTTCCTCTTATCGCGTTCGTTGATTCAAACGTCGTCGTTCAGTTCAAAGGGTAGGCTCTCAATAAGCTGCTTTACAGGAGCGGCTAGGCCAATTTCTTCCGGTTTTGATAAGTTATACCAGAGACCTTTAGTCCCTTCCATTATCAAATCTGGTTGTTTATCTAATTTCACTAATACTGGCGTGATATCTAAGTGGTAGTGGCTGAAAGTGTGCCTAAACGCAATCATGGTCTTGATCGAATCGGTTTGAGTGTCTTTGATCGAGCGAAGATCTAGTTGATGTTCGATCTCTGCGTTTTCATTTTGAGGGAAACAAAACAATCCGCCCCAGATACCTGACTGAGGGCGCTGTTCGAGCCACACTTGGTTGTCGTGATACAGAATCACAAACCATGTTTCTTTTACAGGCTTTTCTTTCTTAGGTTTTTTACCTGGGAAGTCGAGCTGTCTATCAAGCTTCTTGGCTTCACACATGCTTTCAATTGGGCAAAGGGTACATTTAGGCTTGCTACGGGTACAAACCATCGCCCCCATGTCCATCATCGCCTGATTGTACTTATCGACATCTTTTTTCGGAGTATGAGCTTCTGCATGTTCCCAAAGTTGGTTTTCAACCTTCTTTTGCCCTGGCCAACCTTCTACTGCAAAACTTCTAGCTAAGGTGCGCTTGACGTTACCATCAAGGATAGCATGAGGGAGTTTATGAACCGAAGACAGCACTGCAGCGGCAGTAGATCGTCCAATACCCGGTAGTGCGTTCATTTCTTCAATAGAAAGCGGAAACTCACCACTATATTGCTCGGTAACAATCTTGGCAGCCTTGTGCAAATTACGAGCTCTTGCGTAGTAACCAAGCCCCGTCCATAAGTGGAGCACCTCATCTTGTTCGGCGTTCGCTAGGTCAATAACCGTTGGAAAGCGTTCCAAAAAGCGTTGGTAGTATGGAATCACTGTTGTTACCTGAGTTTGCTGAAGCATGATTTCAGATAACCAAACTGTGTAGGCGGTTTTATTCTGTTGCCAAGGCAGTTCTTTACGCCCGTAGGCGTCATACCACTTTAATATGGCGGTTGCGAAAGGAGTCACGACATGCTCTATGCTTTGCTATTATTAGAAGCGAAATTGCACCACACTTAACGTTGGATGTAAAACAGACAAATTGTGTGGGAATTTATCCACGGAAAGACTTGCACCGGAGGCAATTCTTTGGATAATCCCCGCTTTGATTAATCAATGTGCAGGCAAAAATCAATGAGTGAAGTGACCACTAACGAATATACTGAAGACGGCAAACTGGTTCGTAAGATCCGTAGTTTTGTTCGCCGCGAAGGCCGCTTAACAAAAGGCCAAGAGAACGCGATGAATGAATGTTGGCCAACAATGGGTATCGACTACAACCCAGAGCTTCTTAACTGGAAAGAAGTATTTGGCAACGATAACCCGGTTGTACTAGAGATTGGCTTCGGTATGGGTGCATCACTGGTTGAAATGGCAAAGAACGCACCTGAGAAAAACTTCTTAGGTATTGAAGTTCATAGCCCGGGTGTTGGTGCGTGTTTAGGTACAGCTCGCGATGCTGGCGTAACTAACCTGCGTGTAATGTGTCACGATGCGGTAGAAGTATTTGAACACATGATTCCAGATAGCAGCCTGCATACACTGCAACTGTTTTTCCCTGACCCATGGCACAAAGCTCGCCACCATAAACGTCGTATCGTTAAGGCTGAGTTTGCAGAGATGGTTCGCGGCAAGCTTCAACTTGATACTGGTATTTTCCACATGGCAACAGACTGGGAAAACTACGCAGAACATATGATTGAAGTGATGAACGTAGCTCCAGGCTTCGAAAACATCGCTGAAGATGGTGATTACATCCCTCGTCCTGATGAGCGCCCGCTAACTAAGTTTGAAGCTCGTGGCCATCGTTTAGGTCATGGTGTTTGGGACATTAAGTTCAAGCGTACTAAGTAACTTCGAATCAAATTAAGTGAAGGGTAATCCGACTTAGGATTTAACCCCTACACTTTATGGGATTGATTAAAGCCAACATTATTGTAATGTTGGCTTTTTTGTCCTTAGGCTTTTATTTCAGTAAAGGCTTAAGGACAGAAAGTAATACCAATCACAGTAAGTAAGTGATCAGAAATAGCGTAGGAAAAAAGCTTGAGAACAAGGCAGCATTTTTCGATAAGTAGTTACTCTACAATCAAAAATTCTAACGCAGTTATCGAGCATTTTAACAAGCTAGAGTGAGCAGTTATTTACTACGATTGGTATATGTTACACCCCTACAAAAATAACAATATAGAAGTAAGCACACATGAAACCAACTCAAGCTATTTTGGCCGAGATTTTAGACGAGGTTCGTCCTTTAATTGGGCAGGGAAAGGTCGCTGATTACATCCCCGCACTGGCTCGCGTATCGAACCAGAAGTTGGCGATCGCGGTATACACCAATGAAGGGGAGGTGATTCAAGCTGGTGATGCAGAAGAAGCTTTTTCTGTGCAATCTATCTCTAAAGCGTTGAGCTTGACGTTAGCGATGGTGCTTTATAAGCCCGAAGAAATTTGGCAGCGAGTGGGCAAGGAGCCTTCTGGACAAGCGTTTAACTCGATGATTCAACTTGAGATGGAGCAAGGCATTCCCCGTAACCCGTTTATCAATGCGGGTGCTATTGTAGTGGCAGACTTATTACACAGTCGTCTATCCGCACCAAGACACCGTTTATTAGAATTTGTGCGTCAGCTATCGGGTGATACTCATATTGTGTATGACAAGATAGTAGCGGCTTCAGAAATGATGCACAGCGATCGTAATGCGGCTATCGCTTACTTGATGCGTTCATTTGGTAACTTTGAGAACGATGTTATTCCTGTGCTTAATAATTACTTTCATGCCTGTGCGCTTAAAATGACCTGTGTTGATTTGGCGAAAACCTTTAGCTATTTAGCCAATAAAGGGGTGTCGGTTCAAACTAAGAAAAAGATCATCACGCCGGTTCAAACTAAGCAGTTGAATGCTTTGCTTGCGACATGTGGTTTATACGATGGGGCGGGGGAGTTTGCGTATCGTGTTGGTATGCCAGGAAAATCGGGTGTGGGTGGCGGCATTATTGCCATCGTTCCGGGTGAGATGACAATTGCTGTTTGGTCTCCTGAGCTGGATCCGTCTGGTAACTCTCTTGCTGGCACTAAGGCGCTAGAGCTGCTGTCGGAGCGTATTGGTCGTTCTATTTTCTAACGATAAGTGTTTCCGGTTTCAATAAAAAAGCCTCTCGTGATGAAAGGCTTTTTGCATTTTAGTGTTCGACTATTCGTCTTCTTCTGCCATAAAGGCTTCTAGCAAGTCGTTGAGGAATAGCTTTCCTTTTTCAGTGATCTGCCAGTGAGTGTCGGTTTCGTTCAAGTAACCTAGCTCTTTTGCCCACTCAATCGTTGAATGAACAGCGTCAAAATCAAGCCCAGTCGTATCAATGAAATCTTGTTTTGGACACGCTTCTATTAGCCTGAAGCGGTTCATAAAGAATTCAAAAGGGCGGTCTTCATTTGGCACTTCAAATTCATTGGATAGGTAAGGCTTCACCATATTCTGGTAAGCCGCTAAATAGCCTCTAGGGTGCTTAACCTTTGTGGTGCGAACAATGCGTCCATCAGAAAAACTTAGCTTGCCATGAGAGCCACAGCCAATACCTAAGTAGTCACCAAAGCGCCAATAGTTGAGGTTGTGCTGACATTGGTATCCTGGCTTGCTGTAGCCTGAAATTTCATACTGTACATAACCTGCATCTGAGAGCTTTTTATGGCCTAAGTCGAAGATATCCCAAAGGTCATCGTCGTCAGGCAGCTTTGGCGTTTTATAATAGAACATGGTGTTAGGTTCTATTGTGAGTTGATACCAAGATAAGTGTGGTGGATCGAGTTCGATCGCTTTGTCTAGATCCGCCAAGGCCTGATCAATGCTTTGATCGGGTAAGCCGTGCATGAGATCTAAGTTGAAACTATTTAATCCGATTTTATGCGCTAAATGAGCGGCATTTACCGCTTCATCTTGACCATGAATACGGCCAAGCCTTTCGAGCTTCTCTTGCTCAAAGCTTTGCACACCCACCGAGATTCGACTCACCCCAGCCTTTTGGTAACCAGCGAACCGCTCAGCTTCAATGGTTCCCGGGTTGGCTTCCATGGTGATTTCTATTTCAGGTTTGAACGGGATACGTTGTTCAATACCTTGCAGTAATCGACCGATTCCCTCTGGAGAGAATAGGCTCGGCGTACCACCACCAATAAAGATCGAATGCAATGGGCGAGGTGCGCCATTGAGTCGGTATTTTTCGATATCAGTATCGAGATCCTCAAGTAGCGCATCGATGTACTCTTTTTCAGGAATCTCGGTTTTCAGAGCGTGTGAGTTGAAATCACAATACGGACACTTTTGTACACACCATGGGATGTGGACATAGAGGCTAAGTGCTGGTGGTATTAGCGCTGTATTATGCATTACAGAGCTTGCTCCTTGAGTGCTTTGAATAGTGACGTCAGGGCTTTACCACGGTGTGATAGTTGCTTTTTACGTGTTGATTCAAGTTCAGCTGATGCGCAGTTATCTTCAGGTACAAAGAATACCGGATCGTAGCCAAAGCCATTCTCACCGTGTTCTTCAGTCAGAATACGACCTTCCCATTTTCCGTGGCATACCAGTGGTGTCGGATCGTTTTCGTGACGCATTAGTACCAACACACAGTGGAAACGCGCAGTACGCTTTTCAGTTTCGACACCTTGCATCGCGTTTAGCAATTTTTTGATGTTCTGCTTATCGGTTGCCCCTTCACCTGAGTAACGCGCTGAGTAGATACCTGGCGCACCATTTAAGTAATCAACCTCTAAACCTGAGTCGTCAGCAATGGCTGGCAGCCCCGTTTCTTTCGCTGCATGGCGAGCTTTGATGATGGCATTTTCAATGAAAGTCGTTCCTGTTTCAGCGACTTCTGAAACGTTAAATTCACTTTGCGCGACAACGTCAAAACCAAACTCAGACAGAATATCTGCCATCTCGCGAACTTTACCTTGGTTGCCTGTTGCTAAAACAATCTTACTCATGGGAATGTAGCTCTAATAAGTTAATAAATGAAAAGTAAGGTTTGAGCTTACTCTTCTATATAGAATTTCTGTGTGAAACGCAGTGGACCAGTGCCTTTTAGGCCTGCGTTAACATCGATGTCGAAGGTGATGTTTTCTTCGTGAGTTACGGGGAACTCAGCAAGGTAATAAATCGCATCGCCTTCTTTGATTTCGCGAAACTTCAAAGTACGGGTGTTTCCAACGAGGTTCTTCGCTGTTCCGGTAATTTTAGCCGTTGTCGCAGGCTTGCCTAGGGAAGCCTTATCTAACACGCTGATGTTCAGAATTGCTGAGTAGCCAGTTCGCTTAAGCTTATATTGCTTAGCGAGCTTCGCCGTTATAAATGTCGAGTTAAAAGCCGAGTAGTGAACCTCGACATCCTTAATATTCTTAAACTGTCCTGCCGAGCTTGGTAGGGCAATCAGAGCGGTGAGTAGTGCTGTTATCCATAGACGCATAATGACTCCAATAAATAGCAAAAAGCCATCATAGGATGGCTTTGACTTCAGTTGGGATTTGGCTTGGCGAGCATATTCGAACTTGCTTGTGCCTACCGAGCTCTCCCTTTTCTATCTTAACTTGCCCTTTTGCGACCTTAAACTGTTTCGCAAGGTATTTCGCTAAATGGGCATTGGCTTTGCCATCAACCGGTGGTGCAGTAATGGCAATTTTCAGTTCCTCACCGTGCAAGCCGACAATTTTGTCTCGGCTTGCTTTGGGTTGGATATAGAGCCTAAGAAGAATATCGTCTTCCTCGGCCCAAACCGCTTTTGGCATCGTCAAAGTACCTGATGTTCGTACTTGAATTATAGCTGATACCAAATAGGACCAATCATGTCGCCCATTAGGAAGTTCGCAAATTGCAGAACAATGAACAGAACCAGTACGCTTAGGTCGAAACCACCCATGTCCGGAAGGATACGGCGGATAGGCACTAGCATTGGTTCAGTCAGTTGATGGAACACGTACTCGATTGGGCTACGACCTTGGCTAACCCAGCTTAGGATTGCACGGATAAGTAGAACCCAGAAGATCAAGCCACCAGCCGCTTTGAGCAGAGATAGAGCGCCAAAGATAAGGAAGCTAATATCAAATACAGCCGCGCCGCCAGAGATAATCAGGTTTAGAGCAACGAACTTAAGTACACACAGCACATAAGCGAAAACAACCGTCGCCAGATCAAGGCTGCCGATTGATGGAATAACTCGGCGCAGTGGAGCAACAACCGGTTGTGTCGCTTTTACGATGAATTGTGAGAATGGATTGTAGAAATCTGCACGTGATGCTTGTAGCCAGATACGCAAGATCACAACCATGATGTAAAGATCAAAAACGGTCGAGATCAGAAAGCTCATCGAGTTCATATTGTTTCCTTTTTCGGATTTACTTGCCGCTTAGGTATAGCCTGAGCGACACAATGCTTTTTTTACAGTAATGAGTATTAAAACAGTTTTTCCATCTCTTCAGCTCTAGCTACCGCCGCTTGCATCGCTTTGGCTACGATATCTGATAGTTGGTGTTCGTTAAATGTGCGTAGTGCTTCTGCGGTGGTCCCGCCTTTTGAAGTAACCTGTTCGCGCAATGTTGATAACTCAATATCTGGATTCATGACCACCATCTCTGCCGCGCCTAATGCTGACTGCTGCACTAGCTTTCGAGCGGTTTCTCGGTCGAAACCTTGGTTGATTGCCTCTGCTTGCATTGCTTCCATAAACAAAAAGAAGTAAGCAGGAGCACTACCCGCCGCCGCAATGATGTTGTTGATGCCAGACTCTTGCTCAACCCAACTCACTTCACCTACGGCTTGCATTAGCTGAGAAGCGAAGTCTTTATCGCCTTGGCTGACCGTTGAATCAGCATAAAGGCCGCTCATCCCCTTACCAAGTAGTGATGGCGTGTTTGGCATCACACGCACAAGGTTCAGTTTGCAGTTTAACATCTCATTGAGCCGATTCGCATTAATACCGGCGGCAATTGAGACAACCAGTTTGTTGCTAAAATCGATATCTTGTAAGGGTTTACATACATCAGCCATCATTTGTGGCTTCACTGATAACACCACAACATCTGCTTGCTCTGCTGCGGCAATGTTGTCGCTGGTGGTATTGATTCCGTATTTTTGCTCTAACGGTAATCTTCTGGTGTCTGAAGGCGCTGTCGCAGTAATCTTTTGCGCTGGGTAACCACTCGCCACTAAGCCCGCTACAATTGAGCGAACCATGTTTCCTGCCCCAATAAAGGCAATGTTCTTATGTTCCATATATAAAATCCTGAGCTTGTCGCTGCGCGGATAAGGCGAAGCGGTATCAATACTTGTACTTGTCGTTGGTTACTTACTACGGTTATTTCGTGTAATCACGAGCGCCGAAAATAGCCGTTCCAATACGAACCATGGTGCTACCAGCCTCAACTGCTGCGTCCATATCACCACTCATCCCCATCGAAAGGGTATCAATGCCTGAATACTTCGCGGCTAGCTTGCCTTTAAGCTCTGCCAGTTGAGAAAATGCATTAAGCTGAGATTGATAGTCAGATACGTTTGCAGGAATCGACATCAATCCTCTTAAAGTGAGGTTGGGTAGCGATGAAATCAACTCTGCGAGTGAAAAAACTGTCTGTTCTGACGTTCCAGACTTGGACTCTTCACCACTGGTATTTACTTGAATCAAAACTTGCAAGGGTGGAAGTTCGCTTGGTCGTTGGTCATTAAGCCTTTGTGCGATCTTATCGCGATCTACGGAATGCACCCACTGGAAGCTTTCCGCGATTGGGCGGGTTTTATTGGACTGAATTGGGCCAATAAAATGCCACTCCAAATTTAAGTTAGAATGATGTTCTGAAAAGTGTTTTACTTTATCAACACCTTCTTGGACATAGTTTTCACCAAAGGCAATTTGGCCTCCAAGTGCGGCTTCTAGAACCGCATCAATAGGTTTAGTTTTGCTGACGGCTAAAAGTTGCACGGACTCTGGATCTCGTCCGCACTTTTGTTCAGCACTACGAATCTGTGAGGTGATTTGTTTGATATTTTGTTGAATACTACTCATAGCTGACTTTACTTAAGGGAAAATAAATGGATATCACCGAGTTACTAGATTTTAGTGTAAAGCATAACGCATCAGATCTACATCTTTCTGCGGGTGTATCTCCAATGGTACGTATAGATGGTGAAGTAAGAAAGCTTGGAGTGCCCGCTTTGAGTCATGCAGATGTGCATCGTTTAGTTTTTGAGATCATGAACGATTCACAGCGCGGTGAGTTTGAAGAGAAACTCGAAGTCGACTTCTCTTTTGAATTACCCAATGTTGGTCGTTTCCGTGTGAATGCTTTTAATCAAGCTCGTGGTTGCTCAGCTGTGTTTCGATCTATCCCTGTAGAGATCCCAACTTTAGAGCAGTTAGGCGCGCCTGAAATCTTTGAAAAGATTGCTAACTACGAAAAAGGTTTAGTGCTGGTCACTGGCCCAACTGGTTCTGGTAAATCGACGACGCTTGCGGCGATGGTTGATTATGTTAACCGTAACCATAACAAGCACATCCTGACGATCGAAGACCCGATTGAATTCGTTCATACCAACAATAAATGCCTCGTTAACCAGCGAGAAGTTCATCGTGATACCCACAGCTTTAAAGCGGCGCTACGCAGTGCATTGCGCGAAGACCCTGACGTTATCCTTGTGGGTGAACTTCGTGACCAAGAGACGATCAGTTTAGCGCTAACGGCCGCAGAAACAGGCCATCTAGTTTTTGGTACGCTGCACACAAGCTCTGCTGCTAAAACCATAGATCGTATTATTGATGTGTTCCCCGGCAGCGACAAATCTATGGTTCGTTCAATGCTCTCCGAATCACTACGCTCGGTGATTGCTCAAAAATTGTTAAAGCGTGTAGGCGGTGGTCGTGTGGCTTGTCATGAAATTATGATGGCGACACCTGCAATTAGAAACTTGATTCGTGAAGACAAAGTTGCACAGATGTACTCGATTATTCAAACTGGCGCAGCACATGGTATGCAAACCATGGAGCAGAATGCGAAGCAGCTTATGGCCCAAGGTTTAGTTGATTCAGAAGAAGTCGAGAAGAAGATTGAAATCGAAACCTCGCGGTTTTAAGTCAGGATGAATCATATGGAGTTGAATCAAATTCTTGAAGGCATGCTTTCACAGAAAGCGTCGGATCTTTACATCACCGTGGACGCACCAGTTTTGTTTCGTGTTGATGGTGAACTGCGGCCTCAGGGAGAAAAGCTGAATACGGCTCAGGTCTCTCAATTGCTTGATGCGATGATGGAGCAAGATCGACGCGATGAATACCAACAAACACGCGAGGCTAATTTTGCGATTGTGCGTGATATTGGCCGTTTTCGTGTGAGTGCTTTCTTCCAACGAGAGCTTCCTGGTGCGGTAATTAGACGCATCGAGACTAACATTCCAACCTTTGAACAATTAAAGCTTCCTGATGTGCTACAAGACCTTTCAATAGCGAAACGCGGACTTGTGCTAGTGGTTGGAGCGACGGGGTCTGGTAAATCAACTTCAATGGCTGCGATGACAGGGTACCGGAATGCTAACCGTTCTGGTCATATTTTGACGATTGAAGATCCGATTGAATTCGTGCATGAACATAGAAAGTGCATTGTTACTCAGCGTGAGGTCGGACTCGACACTGAGAGTTATGAAGTCGCGCTTAAGAACTCCCTGCGCCAAGCTCCCGACATGATCTTGATTGGTGAGATCCGTAGCCGTGAAACCATGGAGTACGCGATGACTTTTGCTGAGACTGGTCACCTGTGTATGGCAACTCTGCATGCAAATAATGCTAATCAAGCACTAGAACGTATTCTGCATTTGGTTCCCAAAGAGCAAAAAGAGCAATTCTTGTTTGATCTGTCGATGAACTTACGTGGTGTGGTGGCACAGCAATTAATTCGAGACAAGAATGCCAATGGTCGTCATGGGGTGTTCGAGGTTCTTTTGAACAGCCCGCGAGTGTCGGACCTGATTCGTCGTGGTGAGTTGCATGAACTCAAATCGACAATGGCTAAATCGAAGGAGATTGGGATGCAGACCTTTGACCAAGCTTTGTATGATTTAGTCGTTGCGGGCAAAATCAGCGAAGAAGATGCGTTTCATAGTGCCGACTCTGCTAATGATCTGCGCTTAATGTTGAAAACCAAGCGAGGTGATAATGACAATGGCATAGGAGCCCTCAGCAGTGTGAAAATCGATATGGGTTAATTGGTGCCGCTGATTTTTATAAGAGAGGATAAATAGCTCCCCCACAACAAGCTGTGGGGGGAAGGTTTAACCTTTATGAGAAGCTGAAATTATCATTCGCGTCATCACGCTCTTTTCTTATTTAATTTTTAGTTGGATAACCGTCGCCAGTTTCGCCAGCGTCCATTGAGTTACATACTATTATCGTTAGAACTGCGCAGGGTGTTAGATAAGTTTTATATGATCTATCACTAACCTAATAATGAATCGCATCAACATTACGTCGCTATATGATTACAAGGTTAGAATAGAGTGTAATCATTGCTCGCTTAATGCTGAGTTAAAAATATTGTGCTTCAAACCAGCTCTCTAGAATGACAACAGCAGATTGGTTATCCACATTTCCTTTGCTTAATGCTTTATAACCGCCCATATCAAAAAGCTCGGATCTGGCTTCAGCTGTAGACAGTCTTTCATCATGAAGTTCGACATCAATACCAAAGCGCCCTTTGAGGCGATTAGCAAACTTCTTTGCTCTTGGAGTAATGGTTGCTAGATCTTTGCCGTGTAAATCCGTTGGCAAACCGACGATAATCAGATTAGGTTGCCATTCTTTGATTTGCTTCTCGATATCATCCCAATTCGGAATACCATCTTTAGCCTTGAAGGCTGTTAAGGGACTTGCGGTACCAGTAATCTCTTGGCCGATTGCACTACCGATACTTTTTGTACCGTAATCAAATGCCATAATTGTCCGTGACATAAAAGTTCCAGAATTAAATAGTTGGGTTTGTATTGATTGTTATGAGTTGGTTTTAGGCGTGTCCTGAATCAGCCGATAATTGCGCAACATTAATGCCTAACATCTGCACTGCAACTTTCCAACGATCTGCAATGGGGGTATCGAAGATAACTTTCGGGTCGGCTTCAACGGTTAACCAAGAGTTTTCGGTTAGTTCTATTTCTAGCTGCCCTGGTTCCCAACCTGCATAGCCTAATGCGACCAAGTAATGCACTGGCTCGTCTCCAGTTCCGAGCACGGTAAGGATATCTTTAGAGGTCGTGACAGAGATTTGATCAGTCATGTTGATGCTAGATTGATAGTTGCCTTTTGGCCTATGTAAAATGAAACCTCTATCTTCAGCTACCGGTCCTCCGTTTAACACTGGCTTATCTAAGCTAGCTTGATTGGATTTTGGGTTTATGGAGTCGATCTCGACTTGATCCAGCATTTTTCCAACCGTGATATCAATAGGGGCATTGATCATTAACCCCATTGCACCTTCATCGTTGTGTTCACAAAGGTAAATTACAGAGTTTTGAAAGTAAGGGTCTTTCATTCCTGGCATAGCAACCAGAAAGTGATTGGTTAAATTCATAAAGCCTCCTGCCCTTGAGAAAAGAGCGGCTTATGCCGCTCATTACATTGGTTTAGCTAAGAACGATTCAGCTTAGATCATTTAAACTAAGCCAATCGACTGGAAGCTATTCTGCTTTAACGCGACGTTCGATCGCGTCCATCAGTTTACCTGTTACTGAAATATCAAAAGCGGCTTCGATTTCACGAATACAAGTCGGGCTGGTTACGTTAATTTCAGTCAGTTTGTCACCGATCACATCAAGGCCAACAAAGATTAAGCCTTTTTCTTTCAGTGTTGGAGCCACTGTTTTTGCTATTTCCCAGTCAGTATCACTCAGTGGTCTAGCCACACCAGTACCACCGGCCGCTAGGTTACCTCGTGTTTCCCCTTCCGCTGGAATACGAGCTAAGCAGTAAGGCATAGGCTCACCATCAACCACAAGAATACGCTTATCACCATTACTGATGTCTGGAACAAAAGTTTGTGCCATTGCGTAATTTTGACCGTGGTTGGTCAATGTTTCAATGATTACCGATACATTTGGATCGCCTTTCTTCACTCGGAAGATAGATGCGCCACCCATACCATCCAGTGGTTTAAGGATCACATCACCGTGCTTCTCGCGGAATTCTTTAATCTTTTCAGCTTTACGAGTCACGATGGTGGTCGGTGTTAGTTCAGGGAACCAAGCTGTGAACAATTTCTCGTTACAGTCACGAAGGCTTTGCGGTTTGTTTACGATCAGTACGCCGTTCTCTTCAGCACGTTCAAGAATGTAAGTCGCGTAGATGTACTCAGTATCAAACGGAGGATCTTTACGCATCAGTACGGCATCTAATTCAGATAGCGCGATAGTCTGCTCTGACTTGAACTCATACCAACCGTTTGGATCTTCTTTTAGTTCTACAACCTTTGTGTCAGCAATGGCTACGCCCTGATCTAAGTGTAGATCATCCATTTCCATGTAATGGATTTCGTAACCACGACGCTGAGCTTCAAGCATCATGGCAAAGCTAGAGTCTTTTTTGATGTTAATGGATGAAATTGGATCCATTACGATGCCAAGTTTGATCATTTTTTTCTCCTAGCCTAGATCGCCAAAACGGACTTGTAAGGCAGTAATTGCGGTTAGAGCTGCTGTCTCGGTACGAAGTACACGTGGGCCGAGTAGCGTCTCTTCAAATTTGTATTGTTCTGTCATGCCGATTTCTTCAGTCGACAAGCCACCTTCAGGACCAATCAATAGGCGTACCTTGCTGATAGGTTCTGGAAGGGTGTTAATTGAGTACTTTGCACGAGGGTGCAGGTTTAGCTTTAGTGCTTCGCTTGGTTCGCTGCACCACTTTTCAAGCTGCATAATTGGACGAATGACAGGAACCGTATTGCGGCCACATTGTTCACACGCCGCGATAGCAATTTTTTGCCACTGTGCGAGTTTTTTCTCGAAGCGTTTGGTATCAAGCTTAACGCCACAGCGTTCTGAAATTAGAGGGGTAATGGTGTTCACACCAAGCTCAACCGATTTCTGAATAGTGAACTCCATTTTATCACCGCGTGAAATCACTTGGCCTAAATGTAAGTCTAACGGAGATTCACTGCTACGCTCGATTCGTTCAGTAACATGAACCGTGACATTCTTCTTGGATACTTCAATAATTGTTGCAGGGAACTCAGCGCCACTGCCGTCAAATAGAAGGACTTCTTGGCCTTCTTTCATGCGAAGGACACGACCAACATGACCCGCGGCATCTTCGCCTAAAGCGAGCGAGCCTAACTGATGAATGCGTTCTGGGTGATGGATACGAGGGACTCTCATGCTGGTAAACCTATAAATATGATTATTTGGGTATTTTTATCTATGCCTAACATGGATGCTTTTAATCGAAAAAACAAGGGTAGAACAAGAGTTTCAAGGGCAATGCTGAAACTCTTGCTTGGTAGAGATAGCTATGCGAGTGGTGTTATTTGCAAGCTGGGTAAACAAATGGGTTGTGATTACCTTGGACGGCGTAGATTCGTTCATCACGAGTACATTCCCACTGATCGACAGGAAATTGTTTATTCCACGCCATCATCAGGTTGGTTTGCTGTTTAGATAGCTTGAAACCATACTCTTGACTCATGTAAAGGTAAGTACGTGCGATAGAGCCTTTTGCTCTGTCCGGCGGCATAACTTTACGCTGTTTAAAGTTGACCTGCATTTCGCACTGGCCATAGCTCACGCCATCCATTCCATTCCACTGACTGAAATTGTAATTGGATCGATCACCATTAACCTCGCCAATCGTGGGCGTTAGGTTATGAAGATCAGCTTCCATGGATTTAAATATTTTATCATTTCGCGTACAGTTTTTGCGTCCGCCATCTTGCCAGCACTGACGCTGGTGGCCAAATTGCCAAGCTGGAACCACGTGTTCCCACTCAATTCGACTTGCTCGCTTTTGCTGTTTTCGGACTTGGTAGCCACAACCATTAAGGTCTGGAATACCTTTCTTCTTGTCTTTCCAAGTAATATCACAACCACAATAAAACGAAGTCGGATGATCGAGATAAATCTTCACCGCTTCTTTTTTGGCTTTGTAGAATGAGCTTGGTGGGGCAGCGAAAACGCTTTGGGTTACCAGTAGGCCAAATACTATCGATAAGTAAAAAGATACAGGTAGGCCAAATGCTTTTAAGATGATTTTTTGCATAGAGAAAGACTGATAAAAGTATGATAAATATCAGTCTATCACTCAAATATTAGATCTCTCTATTAGATTTATCCGAACGAGTGAATCAATCGGTTATTAGCTTAGTTGAGTGCCTGTAAAAACTAAGGTTTGTTGGCATAGTTGGCATCGGTAGGTCGATTGATTTCGAAGGACTTTGTTATGTCGTCTAATTGATAGTGGGTAAACGGTGCAGTCGCAGCGGTATTCAAAGGTTTTTCCTTGAACTGAAGAGATTTCAAAGCTATGAGTCGTTCTGGCTGGCACGTTGAATACCTTTTCCATAACGTATTTCCACTCGTTTCCATGAGGCCTAACGCGTCCGAAGACCTGATGCGTGATCAAGTGTGCTAGTTCATGAGGAACAACCTCGTTGATAAAGGCGTCTTCGTTTTCGCTAAATAGCACGTGGTTGAGCTTAATTTCATTTAACTGAAGGTAGGCCTTTCCTGCCGATTTACCTCTTAATTTATAAGTGATAGTTGGGTATGGAAACTCACGAGAGAAATGTTGATTAGCAATAGCGAGACACTCCGCCAGTTTCTTATTTGCGCGATGTTGTTGTGGGGTGTAAGACAAACGTTGTTAACTCCAAATAAAAGACCTCAGCGTTAAGCTAAGGCCTCATAATAACATTGCTTGTTAATCTAGCGATGCTTTACACGTGATGTTTTTTCTTGATGATCTCGTGATAAGCATGCCATGTACCATAACCAAGTAGCGGCATGGTGACGATCATACCGATGCCGTAGGTTGCAAAGCCCACCAGAATACCGGAACAAATAATACTCGCCCACACAACCATTGCTGGGATGTTTGCTTTCACTGCGTTGAAGCTAGTGAAAATGGCGCTCATTACATCAACGCGTCGCTCCATCATTAATGGAATTGAAAACGCTGAAATACTGAATATTAGGCTAGCGATGATTAGCCCAATTAAAGAGCCTGTAATCAAGAATGGAGCGAATTCAGTTAGTGGAGCCCCTTGAACAGAAGGATATAACGTGTGCAATAACGCCGCGATTCGCATCCAGAAAATCATCGCTACCATCAATACAATCGCAAAGGCCCATTGATGGGTTGAGTTTCGTGTGATGGCTTTCATTGAGTGCAGTAGGCTAGCGTTGTGTCCTTTTTCTCTTTCCCAGCTGGCGTCATACAGGCCTAGAGCAAGAAAAGGCCCTATTAACATATAGACTATTAAGCTCGGCATAACGACTAGGTGTGTTCCTTGCCATTGGACAAGTTGGACTATGGCGATGGCTGCTGCCATAAAACACAAGCCGTAAAATGCGCTTATTAATGGCATTTTCACGAAGTCGTGTAGAGCTAGTGACAACCAATGAAAGGGTGCTGAAATGCTAACTTGGTTACAAGGAATGGTTCGAGCGTAATCCTGATCGCTGACCTTATCTTTTTTATTGTTCAGTTCCGATGGGTGCACGGTACGAGGCATAATTCCCCCTAGTTAAATAACGTCCTAGTTATAATTCCATAAGGCTCAGTGGTGTGGTTTACATTAGCGTTATGGTGTCGAGCTCAATCGCTCGTTATCGTCCTAGTTTTTGCTCTCACATTCATTTAACTAATGATATTAGACTAAATACATTAGGGTTAAACGTGAGCTTGATCGTCTAGGAGTTACCTTAACTATTGTCAGTAGTGCTAGAAAATACAAATTATCAGCGGCTTTTTATACTAAGTGGTTAACGGTAAAGAAGGGCGTTAGAGAAGGGAATGGCGAGTGAAAGTTCGGTAAGTACATAAAAATAAAGCCCTTACTAAGAAGTAAGGGCCTTAAAGAAACAAATCGCAGCGGCCAAATTATTTTAGGCCAGCGAAGTCCGCAAGGATTGCTGCTTTGTCTGTCGCTTCCCAAGGGAATTCTTCACGACCGAAGTGGCCGTATGCAGCAGTCTGCTTGTAGATAGGTTGAAGAAGGTTCAGCATTTCTTGAAGACCGTATGGGCGTAGATCGAAGTTTTGACGAACGGCTTCAATGATGATCTCGTGCGCTACTTTTTCAGTACCGAACGTTTCAACCATGATAGATGTAGGATCAGCAACACCGATAGCGTAAGACAGTTGAATCTCACAACGGTCAGCCATACCTGCAGCAACGATGTTTTTCGCAACGTAACGCGCTGCGTAAGCTGCAGAACGGTCAACTTTTGATGGATCTTTACCAGAGAATGCACCGCCACCGTGACGCGCTGCGCCGCCGTAGGTATCAACAATGATCTTACGACCAGTTAGACCACAGTCACCCATTGGCCCACCGATTACGAAACGGCCTGTTGGATTAATGAAGAAGTTAGTGTCTTTATTAATCCACTCTGAAGGCAATACTGGCTTGATGATCTCTTCCATTACCGCTTCACGTAGGTCAGGTGTTGTGACTGAATCACAGTGCTGAGTTGAAAGAACAACTGCATCGATACCCACGATCTTACCTTGGTCGTACTGGAATGTTACTTGAGACTTCGCATCTGGGCGAAGGAAGTTAAGCTTGCCACTCTTACGTACTTCAGCTTGCTTTTTAACAAGAAGGTGAGAGTAAGTAATTGGAGCTGGCATTAGGATTGGTGTTTCGTTAGTCGCGTAACCAAACATGATACCTTGGTCGCCTGCGCCTTGCTCTTTCGGGTCTGTTTTATCAACACCTTGGTTGATGTCTGGAGACTGCTTACCAATTGTGTTTAGAACGGCACAAGAGTCAGCGTCAAAGCCCATATCAGAATGAACGTAACCAATTTCACGTACTGTTTCACGAGTGATTTCTTCAATATCAACCCATGCAGACGTTGTTACTTCACCGCCAACCATCACCATGCCGGTTTTTACGTAAGTCTCACAAGCAACACGTGCTTTTGGATCTTGTTCCAAGATGGCATCAAGAACAGCATCAGAGATTTGGTCTGCAATTTTATCTGGATGGCCTTCTGAAACAGATTCAGAAGTGAATAGGTGCTTAGCCATGAGAGCTCCACTTTTAGTTTTAGTTGCAAATAGTGTTTTAGTTGCAAATAGATTAAATGCAAATAATTTTAGGCGTCGCAAGTTAAGGAAGCGCCGCCATTAAATACAGTATATTTTGTAGGTGTTTCTACTTCTAGACGGCCATTCTAAATTCCAATGGTCGAATTACAAGCTCTTTTTTATGATATGACATAACTAAACGTTTGCGTGCCGGGTGATATAAGCCATTACCAAGTGATATAAATGGGTAAAAATTGCGAAAAATGATGGTTAAAAGGACAGTAAATCGTTTGCAGTCGCTATAGTCGTTTGAGAGAATACCCGCGCTAATAAAAATGAAATTTTTAGCATTAACTTTTTTTAAATCGCTTATGTACTCAGGAGCAGACATGCCTTCTCGTAAAGTTCTAGCCAATGCAATCCGTGCGCTTAGCATGGACGGTGTTCAACAAGCAAACTCTGGTCACCCAGGCGCACCTATGGGTATGGCTGACATCGCTGAAGTTCTTTGGCGTGGCCACTTGAACCACAACCCAGCAAACCCAGAGTGGGCTGACCGCGACCGTTTTATCTTGTCTAACGGCCATGGTTCAATGTTGATTTATTCTCTGCTTCACCTTGCAGGTTACGAGCTTTCAATTGAAGACCTGAAAAACTTCCGTCAACTGCACTCTAAGACTCCAGGTCACCCAGAGTACGGTTACGCTCCTGGTATCGAGACGACTACTGGTCCTTTAGGTCAAGGCATCACTAACGCTGTTGGTATGGCAATGGCTGAGAAAGCGCTTGCGGCACAATTCAACAAAGAAGGCCACGATATCGTAGACCACTACACTTATGCATTCATGGGTGATGGTTGCCTGATGGAAGGTATCTCTCACGAAGCCTGTTCTCTAGCAGGTACGCTTGGTCTTGGTAAGCTAGTTGCTTTCTGGGATGACAACGGCATCTCTATCGATGGTGAAGTTGAGG
>NZ_LAUM01000049.1:0-20762 GCF_000972265.1 Vibrio sp. ECSMB14106
TTGATATTGACCATTATGATGAATGTTACACCCTTGGGGATTCATAACATTAAAGATTGAAACTTTATAAGGAGCAGTGCTTACAGGATAAGCACTGCTCCTTATAAAGGATATTTAATCTCAGAATCGTTTTTGGACAAAAGCGCGTTAGAGTATGGGTTCTAACGTGCGAGGTTTGGATTAGAAAAAGTATCTTGAAATCTTAAACGTTGTTAGGTCACGACACTATCTTTCCTTTGAGGACATCAATACTTATAAGAATATCTAATTACCTTTAGCTTCAACTAAAGAAATACATGCTTGATTCAATTTATGTAATTTTTCCAACTCTTTATTATTTATATCTCCTCGTTCAAACAATGAATCAATTTCGCCTTTTCGACCATATGTACCTCTAACTATATCGAACTTAATTAATTCATTTTGAATGTCCTCACAAGCATTACTTTCTATCGAAATTCCACACTTATTTAAAACATTCTCAATAGCTCGACTAGAACCAGACAAGCTGTATTTAAAGTGAGAATTTGGGGAACCATACCAAGAAGATAGGTCTAATGTAACTGAAGAACTACTCATTAATTTTTTTATATTATTTTTTTCCGACTCTGCAATGTGTATAAATTTAGAACCCCATTTTTGAGTCATATATATTAACTCAGTTGACTCGTCCCACTTTATTTTCCTGTTAGCCGAGGAATACCCATCCTTTGTAGAGTCATCTGTCATATTTGGTACATGAGTAAATCCAAAATTGACCCACATTGAGCCTGCTGTATTACAACCCACACTAACCCATGACTTTGCATTAGTGTATGGTGAAGCCAAAGGCTTCATACTTTTAACACTTTCAGAATGAGCATAATATATGTGGTTATTAGCCATTGGATCTGTGTCGCTAGATGTTGTCCATCCAGCCAGTAAATCAAATGCAGGAGCCAGTGACAGTAAAATTAATAACTTTTTATTCATTTATCGACTCTCAGTTCTTATTTTGATGGCTAGCACAACGGAATTAAAATCATAAGGTATATTGTAGGAACTAAACAGCTCTTCGTGACTACCTGAACCAACTTGAAACTCATTTAGAAAAACAATTCCTTTTTTCGCTTCTTTTCCCAGAGCTTCTTCAAATAGTGTCCTAAGCAATATATCACCTTATGCTGATAATGTAGCACCGCTTGGCTATACTTGAGCGAAGCGAAACTGCCAAACGTTGAGAATCACTCTCAAATGCTTTGTATGCTGGCTTACTAAACAAGCCAACTTGATCCTTCGTTGTAATTCAGGAACGGACTGTTGCCCTGTTTTTGATACGAGTCACACACAGCGTCCAAGATGGACTTAGTTAAGTGATAAAAAAAACCTGTTGTGTAGACCAGTTCCCAACGATTTTCAAACGAAATTCCATCAATAGGTGACATGTCGGTCACTTTAGATACTTCCTGATAGTATGCTGCTTTGGTGAGCTTAACATCGATATCTACACCATTACCTGGGTTACGAAACTCATGCGCCAGCTTGTTTCTATATTTCCAAATCAAATTCCCATGTGTAAATACCGACGGATTGGGAATCCCCTTTTTAATAGGTTCTCCGTTAATATCTTTTGGCCATATTTCCAGAATTTCTGCTAATGTGGGATCTCTATCAATACTTATGTTCTGTTTGAATAACCTTTGAGTTTTTGGAAAACGCTCTAAGTGCATACCTTGCACACATTTGTGAAAATCTTGAAACTCGATTGGTACTGACTTTAAACTATTTAAAGTAGCTAAGAGCTGTAAAAGGCTTACATGATCACTATATTCAAATTCTGAAAAGCACTTTATCGTCTCTCTGAAACGCTCACCATTTTTCATCTTAGTATCAGGAAATGCAGCTACTGATAGCGAATCGAGAATTGAACACAACAATAGCTTCGCAGGTACACCTTGATACCTTCGATTACGCTTTGCTAGCGCGGCTGCAATCATTGTTCTGTTGTATAGCTTAAAACGATTTATTTTTTCTTGCGTTGTTTCCAATTATAAACTCCTGACAGTGGTAAGCCCTCCACTTTCATAGACACTATGCTGATTAGAGGAAGCAGGTCAAACCACCTCACTATTATTTGTGAGGTAGAAGGTTACTGGCATGATGTATGGAATCCACTCCCTCCTTTGCCAATTAGACTTAGGAGAATGAGACCAAGACAAGGATTCCAATATGTTGACGAATAATGTTATCGCTATCGACTTAGCCAAAAATGTTCTTCAAGCCTGTCATATCAGTGTTCATGGTGAATTGCTTTCCAATAAGCCCTTAAGCCGACAGAAAATGAAAGAGTTTCTTGCTAAGGCAAAGCCTTCAATTGTTGCTATGGAAGGCTGCTGCGGTTGCCATTACTGGGGACAACTTGCTGAAAAACATGGGCATCAAGTACGCATCATTAACCCCAAAAAAGTGAAAGGGTACTTGCAAGGCCATAAAACTGATCACAATGATGCTCTTGCTATTGCTAACGCAGCAATTCAAATAGGTATCAAATACAGCCGACCAAAATCATTAGAGCAACAGTCAATGCATTCTTTAGAGAGTAGTCGCCGTTTCTTATCTCGCAGTGTAGTTTCTTTAGGACAGCATATTCGAGGAACGATGTTAGGTTATGGCGTTGCTAACCCAAGAGGTGAAAAAGGTTTAAAAGCGTCGGTTCAAACAGCTCTTGATGGAGAAACATCAATACCAGCCAATGTCGTTTCCGTTCTGTCAATGTTATGGAATCAATATAAAGAACTGAAAGCACAACTTATCGCATTCGAAAAAGAGAAAAATGCTCTAACGCGTCAGATAGAGCCATGCCAACGATTAATGGAAATTGAAGGTGTTGGAGAAACAACCGCTGCAATGCTCTACACAACTCTTGGTGATGGAAAGCAGTTCAAGAATGGTAGACAAGCTTCAGCGTTTGTTGGTCTTACCCCAAAACAACACAGTTCAGGTGGCAAGGTCTTTATGATTGGGATCGACAAGTGCGGGGGCGTGAAAGAGTTACGCTCCCTTCTCTATCTTGGTGCAATGTCCTACGTTGGGCGACTACCCGAAAAACCAAAGACCCAGAAGGATGCTTGGTTGAGGAGCATCATTGAACGTATTGGCTTCAAAAAGGCCTGCATCGCATTAGCTAACAAGGTGGTACGAACGGCGTGGGCAATGCTTCGGTATGAGACTGAATACAAACCTGTTTTACTCACAAATTAATTACTTAATAGATTCTTAGATTTTACAAAATGATGAAGCATAAAAGGTAAGACCAACCTACTGAAAACCTGACCATTCCTTCATGCTTTTAAAGCTGATAGCACGATGAGGACAGTAGGTGCGCAAAACATCAAAGGCTAGAAGGTAGCCCCTTCAAAAAGAAGCCGAATATACGACCGCATCTTAACTTTGATTGCTAAATCACTTTGTAAATACGTGGATTCCATATAAGGAATGGGGCAAAGGCGTGTTGGCCTAGATCACAAGTTTGCGGAGACCAGCTTCAGCACGTCCTAGGATAAAAGCTACTTCGAGGTTCAGTTCTTCTATTTTCGGATAATGTCTAGCAATACAACTGGCTAGAGATCCTCATCGTTCAAATCTAACTAAGTGACAAAACCCAGCGTATCACTTCACTTCAAAATCAAAGAAGAAGTTGAAGAATTGAAGAACTATCACTATCATTTTTGCCATTCTTCATAATATTTTCAATTGGTTAGAAGGCGATTAGAGAATGAGAAACGTTGTTAGTGACGATAAAATCAGTGATTTTCGAGACTTAGTTAACTCAAACTCTAGCTTTGTGTATCAAATATACAAAGATAAAGGTGGTAAGAATCTTTTTAACCTCGTTTGCTCTGCTATGGATTGGATCTCTGTCTCTGTTCGCCACTTAGAAAATGCGCCTGAGTTTGACAAGAACATAGATAGTAGATGTATGCAGGTCTACTCTCTGATCTCTTCAATAGACCTTATTTTCGAGTCAATAAAACAACTCCATCGAGTGTTTATAACTGATAAGAAAGATCCGTTTTATGGTGAAAAGAAATGTTTCAAAGATCGCCTCTTCGCTAATGAAGATGATAATAATTATTTTAAAACTATCAGGGCGTGTTTCGGTGCTCACCCCGTAAATCTGAATCAAGAAAACTCAAAGCGTTTCGCAAGTTGGCCATTTCAAAGTCATTTCAACACTGGCGATTTGAGTGTTCATTTGTACAGTCGAGATGTGGGTAAAGAAGACCTAACGTTAAACCTCAATATCAATGAGCTGCTGGAATTTCTCAGAATTCGATATGAGTATCTTGATGTTATTGCTGATAGGATTGAAACGCTGTTTGTTGAGTATCAACACAAACTTTCAAAAGAAAAAATTGAGACTAAATCAGATCCTTTAGAACAACTTTATGTTCTTCGTACTGAGTCAGAAAAACGATTAGATAACGATTACTATAACGGGGAGATTAACGACCTGATTATGATTTTTGAAGCGGAAGTAACTGACGCTGACCTTGTACCATTGGCTGATAAGTATAAAGAATCCCTCCTACCTCTGATTGAAGAGATCAAGACGAACCTTCAAGAAATGAACATCGTTGACCTAGCAAACGATAGTGAGCTGAGAATAAGATCTGAACTTGATAAAGAGTTACGTTATGAACTTGGTAAGTTCTACACTTGGGTTCACGGTGGCAGGTACGATCCGCTACTTGAATATTATTTTGAAAGGTTTAACGCTTCTACTGACGGTAAGTTCAAGTTCACCAAAACTGATGACATCAAACTTACGTTTCTTAAAGCAAAGCTCATGCTAACTGAATAGTGTGAACAAATTGGCTCAGCTTTTTTCTTTTCTGTTCATTACTTTTTGTATATGCGTATTTCGGTGATTGCGATCGCTCGTTTCGGTTTATTCCGATCACCTGATCCTGCCGTTTTTCTCTCTTCCTATTTTTACTCTAAGTGATCGGATTGCGCCAGTTTTCTCATTGACTCACCTCCCAGTTCTATTCGATGGCTATTGTGTACTAGCCGATCCATGAGAGCGTCTGCGACAGTAGCGTTGCCGATCATGTTGTACCACTCCTTTACAGGTAATTGACTGATGACGATTGTGCTGCTGTTTTGGTAGCGGTCTTCAAGCACTTCTAACAAGTGACCTGCATGCTCTTGAGTCAGTTTTTCCATCCCCCAGTCGTCTAGGATCAGTAAGCCTTTCTTAGCCAGTGATTGAAGCTGTTTTTGATAGCTACCATCCAGACGACCTGCGGTTAGGTCATCAAGCAAGCGAGTTAATCGGTAATACCTCACCGTTTGTTGTTGGTCGCAAGCGTTGGTCGCCAATGCGCAACCAAGATAGGTTTTGCCTGCGCCTGTTGGGCCTGTGATCAAGATGTTCTGGTGCTTGTGCAGATAGCCACCAGTTAGAAGTTCGCTCATCTGCTTGCGGTTAAGGTTTCGCCCCTCCTTGTAGATGAGCTGACTCGGCTGAGCATCCACTCTCAGCTTGGCTTGCCGTTTTAGCCGTTGGATTTTGGATTGGTTGCGGTTCAAGATCTCACTTTCCAGAAGCAGGCTTAACCGTTCTTCGAAGTTTAGCTCTGCGTAGGTAGTCAGTTGTTCTTGTTGCTGTTCTAGCGCTTTCGCGGCATGGCTCAAGCGCAGGGTTTTTAGTTGGTCATTGAGTGCGTTCATATCTTTTCTCCTAGTGATAACAGTTCGGGCCACGAACATTGCTGTGAACAAGGTTCGGTGTGCTCGTGTTGTCTTTGCTCAGTTGGCCTTCACGATTGTGCTTCAACAGGTTGTTAATGAAGGTGTAGTTGGTTTTTGTCAGCATCAGCGCATCTTTACAGGCTTGCTCTAGGCGCGATTCACCATGGGCTTTGCTTAGGTTGAGTAACCCGAGACAAGAGCGATAAGACTGCTCAGGATGGGGCTTGGAGTTCAGCATCTTGTTGACGACTTCTCGTGTGGCTGGGCCGATATTGGCACCCCAGTTGAGCAGGCGCCCTGGCGACCACTTCTGATGTTGATGATTACTCGGCATGTGCTCTGGTTGGGTGCTGTTTCCGCGCTCTCTTTGACTACGTGGATGCTGAGCGATCAAGTTGCCTTGGTGATAGATCTGCACCAGACGGTTGGAGGCTTCCAGTTCGACATGGTGACCAACAAGTTGATGTGGCACCGAGTAGTAGTGGCGGCGATATTCGATGTGATAGTCAGGCCCGACTTTGGCTCGTTTGGTTTCAGTATATAGGTAACGCTGTTTGGGGAGGGGCTTTAACGCAGGCTTATCGAGTTTCTCGAACAGCGCTTTACGACTTGCACCATACTGCTTCATTTCACGTTGGTTTAAGTCGTTCATAAGATCACGGATAGCGAGATTGAGTTCCTTGAAGGTGTGGAAGGTTTGGTGTCTTAACCGCATCATGATCCAGCGCTCCACTAAGAGCACAGCATTCTCGGCCTTGGCTTTGTCTTTGGGTTTGTAGGGGCGGGCTGGCATTACGGCTGTTTGATAGTGATTCGCCAGTTTTTGATAGCTGTCGTTAAGCCTTGGCTCATAACGGTTAGCTTTGGTGACCGCGCTACGTAGATTATCGGGAACCAAGAGCTGTGGTACCCCACCAAAGTGCTCGAACGTATTCGCATGCGCTTCTAACCAGTAAGACTTACCTTGGCTTGGGAAGGCTTCAACATAGGTGTAATTGGACGCGCCCAAGGTCGCCACGAACACTTCTGCTTCGCGCACTTCACCTGTATCAGGGTTGACTACTTGAAGTCGAGGTCCACAGTAATCGATAAACAACTTGTCACCTGCAACATGGAGCTGACGCATGCTGCGCTTTTGGGTTTTGAACCAACGAGTAAAGTGCTCGCAGAACTGAGTGTAAGCGTAAGCTTGCTCTTGATATTGCTCATGGTATTCCTGCCAGAGCAACATCTTCGTCATGCCTTTACGTCTGAGTTCGACTGCGTATTGCGTGAAGTCTGGCATGACTTTATCGCGACTGGTTTTCTTGCCGTGATACAGAGCTTGAGTGAGATCAGTATCGCTACAACTTTCAGGTAGAGGCCAACCAAGTTGACTTTGTCTAAAGCGAGTCAGGAGTTCCGATATGGTGGAAGGGCCGAGTTTAAGGCAAGAAGCGATGCTGCGATTTGAAAGACCGCAGTCGTACTTAAGGCGTAATACCTCTTTGATTTTCTTCATTGGAGTTCTCTTTTTTGCCATTGTCGCTTCCTTACCTTCTTGTTTAAGAAGTAAAGAATAGCGAGCTATTGATTTAAAAGAGAAAAAGGTGGGATTTCGGGCATTCCGATCGCGGTTTTCGCTATTCCGATCGCTGATTTCGGAGTTAGGCTAAAAGTGATCGGATAATCGCGGAATCGGCGATCGGTTTAAACCGAAATGGGCGATCGGATAATCCCGAAATGACTGATCGGAATGCTCCGAAATATGCACTTCCCTGGAACTTCTCCCACACATAAAAAAGCGCCCGTGTGTTCATGGGGCGCTTACGAAAGACCTGACCTTATTAGCTGTGAACTTTAGGATTTGAGTCGTGAGGATATAATATGAGCTGATTTTGACATCATTGGTGAGGTTGTTTGGTCTGGTCAGAGGATGTAACTTCATCTACATCAATCTCCAACTTACGGAATGTCGCCTCAAGCTCAGGTACAGCCATTAACGGGCGATGAGCGAATTTTAGAGCGGGTGTTCTATGGCGCTTTGTCCCTGAGTAATACTATACACCGATTAATTGAAAAGAGGGGACGTCTCCATCCCCTCTAAGCCTATCCATAGTACGTATCGTCCATACTGTAACCACCAAGTTTTGATAGAGCTTCGCTTTCTTCTTCTGTATGCGGGGTATTTAACATTCTGAAATACTCACCCATTTTCATTTGAAATGCTGCACTTTCGATAACCTCTCTAGGTACATCAGGAAGCTTTGAAGAAAAAATGTCAATAATCGTAGTTTGAAGTTGATCATCATCACAGAACAAATATAGCTCTTCAGCAGTATCGGAGGCATGACAAGACTTTGCGAAAAAGGTGAGGCCACTATGGCCTTTATGGCCTAAAGCGTGAGAAAGCCAATCATTTCTCTTGAAAGCTGAAATTAGAGAAGTTTCTGATTCATCAGAAATCAGAACTGCGAACTGTTTAGCTGATTCTTTAAGCTGTTTAAGCTGTGAAGGGTAAACTGGATACTTGTTTTTTTTAGACATACATCAATCCTCGTTTATTGGGCTAAAGACATGCAATGTGACTCTCACGCACTATTCCCAATGAGCACTGATTCATTAGTTAAGTAGAAAGCGCCTTGACCACGAGTCAGGTCTAGGTGGCGTCAAACCTAGCCTGTAAGGTATCAGGTGGATAATAAGTGTGTCAATGGCCTTACAGTAGCCTCCACAACTTGCTTTTGTTCCATAGCTGGGTTGTTAAATGCTAATCCTGTTCTGGAAGCCTCTGATGGCATTGACGACTTTCTTGAGGTACCGTCAACGCATGTGTCGGAATTAGAACCAAGCTACTTGTACTGGTAACAAAAACCTCACAAGATCGTATGAAATTTCAAAACTGGCAAGACTTGTAATTTGTCAACACCAAGGTGTAATAGCTTACCTCAATGGCGTTTGAGCTAGCTCAGATTTGGACATAAACGTGTCAGTGAACTTTCTAAATTAGCACCTCACGGATAACTTCAGGTATTGCACACCTCGAATCAAGTGGCCAAATTTACTCAGCCACTACAACCAAGGCTGAAACAAAAGTTCATATTGTCGGAGATAAGTCGGTATTTGAATCGGTGACTAAAGAGTTAAGTCATACCACTTTGCGCAACAGTTACCCTTCTGTCTTATTAAACAAATATTATGATATTTTAACTATCACTTGATCAGATTTGAGTCTAGCAGGTACTTTTTGGGGTAATTCTTATCTGCTAATGCCAAAAAACACTGTAGTTCAGCAAACTTATCATATCCAACTTTTAATGAGCTAGAGTTTTTAAAGAAGATATCAAAGTGATATCTAGGATGAACATCTCCATTCTGGCGGTCAGGGTCATCATCGAATCGAAAATACCCATGATCATCAGAGAGTAGCGATGCAAACGTATCTGAATACTTCGCTGCCTCAGTCCATTCCATTCCAAAGTTTTCATGCAGCGAAAGAACAATATCATCATGGGAATAAATGTTTCCGTGAACTGTTTGAATCGCATTCCTAATGATTGAAATAAACCTACCACTTACAGCTTCTTCAAGCACATCACAGTTGAATGATATTTCATTGTTACCCAAGTGGACTTGAAATGGATTTGACATAGAAAAATATCCATCATCTTTTCTAACCAAAAATCGATGAAAATCTTTGGTGAACACTGCCACATCAAACCCATCTTCACCAGTTTCTATTTGTTTTTCTGGGTGAGAATTAATCGCTTCAACTAGAACTAGTACGTTCCATAAGTTGTCAACAGGGTCTCTGACGGATCGCAGCCGCTGCATAAAATGTGTAGGAAAATTTTTATAGTAAAATATGCTCATAACTTTTCAAAACGCTTGTATTCTGCATTGATAAGAACGTTAAAATAGTCTTCCTCATATTCAACATCGCCCATCACTTCAGCCATTCTTTGTATAAGTTTGGCTTTTAACCTTGGACTCGCTCCGTTCTCTTCACAGTAAGCGACGACTCTGTCTTCTAGAGATGGCTCTTCATCCCAAACAATCAATGCTTTTTGATTTTCGATTTCTTGAGCAGATGGTATGCGTAAATTCATATAGCCATTAGAGTTCATACACTCAATACCTGAATTTAGGGCAGTAAGTAGCTCTGTATCTGTCTGGTTTCCTAACACCAAATGACTTTCTAAAAAGGAGCGTGCCATCATCGTATATAACCCATTCCTGAATGCTGGCTGGCGATGCAAATTCAGTGCGAAACAGATAACGAAAGGGAATTCTAAGCCCTTGGCATTGTTAATGTTTGAAATGAAAAATTTAGAAGGGTCGCTAGTCTTACTTTCATGAGAAATGTTGACGTCCCACCCTAAACGCTCGGTAACAATGTTTGCTAGTTCTGGTATAACGTTGTAAATATATTTACCTGTATCTAGAAATAGAACAGCAATGTCGCCAGGTTCGACACTTTCATGCCGTTCTTTAATCTGTTCAACAACATTGAAAATAGAGTTAGAAATACTTTGACCATCTTCGGTTAGATGAATGGTAGTTGATTGAAATTCCTGAGGAATGTCTTCAAATCGACGTAGAGGGTCTCTGCTAATAATAGCACGACCATCTACTTCGCTATAATTGTAACCACAAGCACTCCACTCGTTATCTTGCAGCCACCTCAGAACTGGCATTTCATAAAGTCCCATACCAAGGGCATGCGAGAACATTAGATTCTTAGGATCTGTTCGGTAACATTTTTTTAGAACTAGATCTGCATGGCTTACAGAGTCATCAATTGTTCTAAAAATGTTCTGGAACACATCACCTGCCACAAACACTTTTTTCTCTGTAACTAACTCACAGAGTTCAACAAAGTGCTCTCCAAAGTCTTGGCTTTCATCAATGAAAACATAGTCAAATATAAACTTTCGGTTATTTGGCTCTGCTGCACTTTTGATGTCTTCGATTGCCTTTTTACAGAGTTGATCAAACGAACCCGCAGCGAACGTTCCAAACGGAATTTCATACTTGTGGCAAATATAGCGATACATACCAGAGTAAGGGTGCCGTCCACTTCCCCAGGAGTGGAAACAGAAGAGTTTATTCTCCCAATCGATTTGTCTCTCAACTTTCATAAAGTCAAAAAACTGAGGTATGCGACTTCTCATACTTGAGGCTAGTATTTTATTGAAACACGTAAATGCAATTCGTGCTTCCTGCTCGTTTGAGTAAACTTCTTTGAGTTTATGCAGAAGAAGTTCCGTCTTACCTGAGCCTGCTAATCCTTGAATGACGAATTTTTTACTAGCTCCCATCTTAAAGACGAAGCCCGTCTGATCTGTATCGAAGAGCACTATCTTTGATTTAATGCTATCTAGGAGGTTGTTGGCATCTAAGTCAACTTTGTTAACGTCATTGATACTACCAATGACCAAAGAAGTTAACAGGTCTGCTACTCGTCTATCTGTAGGGTTTTCAAGTACTAAGGAATCTAAGTCTAAGTTGTCACATGTTGTTGTTTCAATAAGCTCCAACCACCGCTTTTTTCTACCAATTTTTTTCCGATACTCAAACTTCTCAGACAAAAAAGCTATGTCGTCAATGAAGTCATCCACGAATTCTTCAAACTCTTCTTCGTTGTTAGATGTATCGACAAAACAAGGCTTTCGTCCCGATGAAAAAATTACAAATGCATGTTCGTATTCGTAAGTCAGATCTTCTTTTGATAGTGGGCGCGAGAGTACATAAATTTGCTTTTTATTGGTCTCAGCGTACTGTTCTAAGCACTCTTTCAGATTGGCGGACTCTGCAAGTGCTTGGGATTCAGGAGTAAAAAAGCAGTATTCGGACATTTTGTTTCCTTAGGAGAATAAGTACTAAGCCAACGTCACTCTATAGATTTAGAAGGCGTACCTTGTGACATACCATCTATTTGTCAGTAACTTAAGAGTTTATAGTACTAGATCTAGTCGGCTTTTCCCAAGCTCAACTTTGTGGATCACTTATGGTTTTGTGAGTGAATCGCTACCAAAGCGATGGACACAATCCAATCCACATCGCTGAGCAATTGAATTCATATTGAATCATTAGGGAAATTGGGGCAAATACTAAAGACTAGAAATGGTATTGGTAGAAACTCTAAATTAAAATGGGGCAAAACTGTTTTAGCACAATTAAGTAAAAATTATCTAAAGTATGACAAACTCGCTTAGATGAGTGCTCAGATCAGTATCCATTTATTTTATCATCTGAACTTATGTACCTCAGTTCTATTTCTACCGTTATGTTTCGCTTGGTAAAGAGCATCATCAGCACCTTTAAGAACGGCACTAATCGGTTCTCTTTCTGCTAACCATTGAGACACTCCGATAGAAATCGTCACGTGACCTACGACATTAAACTCATTGGATTCAATGGATTTTCTGATTCTCTCAGCAACGTATTCAGCCTGACGTATGTCTGTTTTAACTAAAAAAACCATGAATTCTTCTCCGCCAGATCGACAGACAATATCCACCTCTCGCGCCTGTGCCTTGATCATATTTGCCACACTGATGAGTAAAGTATCACCGACATCATGACCAAAGGTATCGTTCACTTTTTTGAAGTAATCAACATCCAGAGCGAGAACAGAAAATGGAATATTTTGTATACGCAAATTATCAATGGCTTTATCTAAACCTCTGCGGTTTAACAACCCAGTCATTGAATCGGTTAAGGTATCGAGATGCAGTTGATCAATCGTGTTGGATACAATATTGAATGTACTGAGGAATGAACGTTTTAGGTGTGACGCTTCAAAATACCAAGGTTTCACTTCATTTAAGTCTCGTTTAGTCGAAGTGTGGCTTTCAAAGTTTTTGACGACACTCGCTAATTGCCATAATGGTTTTGAGATAAAAACCGAAGATATCCAAATAACTAAAAGCGTGAGCGCACCAATTGGAAGCGTTGCCACAAATACACTCCACATTTGGTCATTAAGCACTGACAGAGTGAGGCTTTCCGATTTCTCAGCAACTATCCCCCAACCAGAATAATTGACTGGTGCGTACCCAGCAAGCATATCAATACCCTGAGAGTTAATGATAGCTTTCCCACCTTTCTCTCCCTGAGTCACCGCATTTATTGCTTCATTATTGACAATGACTTCTCCCACTCGTTGTTTATTAGGGTGATAAATCAATGTCCGATTTTTATCCACAACATAGAGGTATGACCCATCTCTGTAGCCATGGTGCCCAAGTATGCTCATTAATATGTTTTTCTTATCGAGATAAATGCTCCCGCTAACGTAACCTAAATACTCTTTTTGTGCGGAGAAGATAGGGTACGAAATACTTATTAGATAATTACCTGCCGGGGATACGAACGGATTCGTGACGATTGGAGCCTTAGCGTTCAACGATTGTAGCGAACTGTCTGTTGTTAATTGGACACCTTTCACTCGTGTTGTTTCTGGTGAAACGGAAATGATGACCCCTTTCGCATTGACGATGACTACAGAGTTAAAAGAGTCAGTTTGGGTTCTTAATCGATCTACTTCTTGTTGCAACGCATCTGAATCACCTATCCTACTCCCAAGCGTAAGTGCGCTATACTCCAATTGAGACAAAGCTGATTCAATGAAAGTGTCCGTTATTTCGGCCATTTTTTCAGCGTAAACACGATTGGGTTCAATGGTGTTGGTGACAATGAGGTCATGTTGGACACGATATATGGAGTAAAAAGCGTTCAGAAGAGTGACCAATACACTAAAGATGCTTAGAATCAGAATAAGTTGCCTCAAATTCAACTTGTCTTTCATCCGTTTTGATTCACCCACATATTCCATAAATTAAGTCACCCATTGGTTTATTCGAAGTAATAGTACGTGCTACTGCACATGTGTTAAATCAAGTTTTAGTAGATTTTGACATTTCTGCATGAGATATGAAACTCTTATACTGGCTTATATCTATTTTGAAACTGATATGGCCGACATAGATAGAAAATAGAGCCAGTAGCTGACCAAAAAACAAGCATCAAGATCAAAATGCTAGCCGATACTTGAAGGGTTCAAAAAAGTAAAACTTATATTTAGAGGGTCTTGATGCGACTAAACATTAGTTTTCATAGTAAAACTATATGTTTAATATAGCATTTTAAACAGTTTAAGTGATGTGTCACTAGCTTGATATTCGATGTAATGATAGGTTAATCATATAAGTATGATCTTAGTCATGGGCAGTACACGAGTAATACTGTGGTCTATATGAAAAAAAACTCCCTCACCTCCGCTAAACTCGTTTTTGCTTACTTTGTATTCGCGTCACTGTGGGTTTTATTCTCAGATAAAGCGGTAGAGCTCCTATCTAGTAATCTACAAGTATACACGTTGGTGCAGTCACTAAAGGGTATGCTATTTATCGTGATCACGTCTCTCTTGCTATGGGGGCTGATAAAAAAGAACAACCGAGATATTGAACGGGCCAATGACATTGACTATGTGACAGGCCTGCATAGTCCCTACGTCTTTTTTCGCTATTTGGAGCAAAAGTTCAGTAGTGCCAAAGAAAATGAACATTATGTTCTCTTTCTTCTCGATATTGACAACTTTAAGCCCATTGCCGATCAACTCGGCTTTGAAAAGAGCAATCAATTTTTAAAAGACATAGCACAATCTATTAGTTCCTCTACTGTCTCTCCACTTTTCTCTTCAAGGACTCATTCGGATGGGTTTGCTTGCTTGATTCGCATGCACGACGAGAAGCAAATTGACAGGCACCTAGCACTTATTCAAAGGCAGTTTAGCCAGCACTCAAAACGTCATGGCATTGATGTAACGTGCTCTATTGGTGTTGCGCTCTATCCATTTGATGGAGAAAGCGTTAAACAGCTCATGTCGTCAGCCAAATATGCGCTCGCTCAAGCAAAGATAACGAAAAACACTATCCGGTACCACGACAAAAAACTCGCTGAGCAAGATCTCCAAAGAAAACAGATGATTGCAGATCTACGTAACGCAATACGAAAAGAACAAATACAGATCGTATTTCAACCAAAGTATCATCTAAAAGATAAGAGAGTAACTGGAGTTGAAGTGCTCTCTCGCTGGAAACACCACCAACATGGAGATATATCTCCTGCTGTATTTATCACGCTGGCAGAAGAGAACAATCTCTGTAGTGCTTTAACAACACTAGTTATCAAGCAAGCATCAAAACAACTTAAAGAAACCCAGCTCCTAGGATATGCCATTCAAAGCGTATCGGTGAATATTTCTGCTACTGAGATAAATAGTGTCGAAGACATGCGCCAAATCGAAACTTACTTAAAACAAGACCGTGATTTTGCGCAATACCTATGCTTTGAAATCACAGAGACAGCTACGTTAAAGGATATTGAGCAATGTGCAAGTCTAGTAAAGAAACTAAAGAAGTATGGTGTAACATTCTCCATTGATGACTTTGGTGTTGGCTATACCTCATTTGGCATATTTAATAAATTAGACGTTGATGAAATCAAGATAGATCGTAGTTTCATCAAAGACATTGCTATTGACTATCGATCAAGAGCAATTACTTCCGGCATCGTTGATATAGCCAAGGGGTTTGGGATTCAAGTCGTTGCTGAGGGCATAGAGACCCTTGAACAGCTGTGTATTCTTGAGGAGTTAGACTGTGAACAAGCTCAAGGGTTTTATCTAAGTCGCCCAGTCCCTGTTACGGCATTAAATAAAAGCTTAAGTATGATGTAGCATCGCAAAGTTCGCATACTTAGAAGCTGTTTATCGTTTGACAGATTAGTGAGATAAACCATGGAATTAGTAGGCTTTAGGTAAACCCAGTTAAGGTAATTATTTTACCAGAGAAAGAAAAATCCGAGTGCTTTATCAACACTCGGATTTTTGGTTTAAGGCGTTACTTGATGACGCCATTCACAACGCTACGGCAAATTAATGCTCTGCACCTAGAATGATCACATAAACGTCTGAGGAAACACTGCCGTGTGTTGTCCACTCTCCAAGCCCTAGCGAATCGTAGTGTTGTTCTTGAAGTAGTTTTTTGACTGCAATACCTAGGTTATCGTAGCTCCAAGACGTCATCGCGATGGTCTCTTTGAGGTTAATAGGCGTATTATCAGCATCTTTAGCATTAGAAATGACAATGTTGCCATCCACATAGTCCCACGTGCCGATACCGACACTTTGATCGTCTTCTTTCACATTGACGCTACGCTCACCATTTTCCAGCTCGTAGAATACGTAGCTTTGACCCTGTTTTTTCAGGGTAAAGCTTTTCGAGGGTTGGTTTCTCACCAAGGTTGTCATTGCCGACTCGATGTTCATCGTTGTATTGCTGGCGGCTTTACAGTCAGAGAGCACTGTTTGATACTGTTCAAGGCTCGATAGAGACGTTGGGATATCGTTTTGCCCCCCAAGTGTTAATTTGCACTTAAATCTGATCCACCATTTGCATTGAAAAGTGATCCACCTAAGTAAGTCTATTTTAGACTAAAATTTCACGTTAGTTGCTACTTGGCTTTCTCCTTCGATTTCTTTTTTGATTCCTTAAAACGGTAGCTGTCGTTACCCGTTTCAATGATGTGACAGTGATGAGTCAGCCTATCCAGTAATGCCGTTGTCATCTTTGCATCACCGAACACTTTCGACCATTCAGTGAAATTGAGATTGGTAGTCATTACGATACTGGTGCGCTCGTAGAGCTTACTGAGTAAGTGGAACAGCAATGTGCCACCTGCTTGACTAAAAGGGACATACCCTAGCTCATCCAGTATGACTAAGTCGCAACTCACTAATCGATTCGCAAGGCGACCCACGTGACCTGCTTGCTTCTCCTGTTCAAGCGTGTTGACGAGTTCTATGGTCGATAGGAACCTGACCCGCATCTGGTGGTGTTGTATCGCTTGAACGCCCAACGCCGTCGCTAAGTGAGTTTTCCCTGTGCCAGGCCCGCCAACGAGTACGATATTTTGACTGTCTTTGATAAACTCACAGCGATGCAGACCTCGTATCAGATACTCATCAACCGTACTCTCGCTAAAGTCAAAGCCGTATAAATCGCGGTAAACAGGGAACTTTGCCGCTTTCATTTGGTAAGCGATGCTGCGCACTTCTCGGTCTGCCACCTCCGCTTTGAGCAAGGTTTCAAGGATGGGTTGAGCCTGTTGATAAGCAGGAGAGTTTTGAGAGGAAAGCTCAACGATACTGCTGACCATGCCGTGAAGCTTGAGTGCCTTTAATGTGCTTAATAACGCTTCATTGTGCATGACGTGTACCTCTTAATTCATCATATCGTGACGTATCACTGGTTGGCTCGGTTATCAGTCGCAGCCCTTGGGAAACGGGGACAGGTACGACGGGCGCAGGGTTGAGTAAACGGCTTAAACAGTTTATGACGTGTTGTTTTGATGGTGTGCCTGCTTTCAGTGCCATGTTGATGGCTTGCTCTACCAGTTTTTCATCGTGATGAAGAACCAGTGACAAGATTTCGACCATCTCCTTATCACCACCATCACGCTGCAATAATATGGCCTGTAAGTGTTTAAAGCCCTCAGGAAGTAAGTGAAACGGCGCCCCATTACGTATCGAACCTGGTTTGCGCTGAGCAACCAACAGGTAATGTCTCCAGTTATACACAACGTGTGGTGGCTCATGCCTTGGATTAAAGACTCGTTGATGCTCAGCGATGGGCTGGCCTTCTGCCACCAAGACAATGTTATCTGGATAGGCGTGCAGACTAACTCGACGGTTGGCGTAACTTGCAGGCACGGAGTATTTGTTTCTGTCGAAGTTCACCAAACAGGTAGAAGAGACTCGTTTACTTTGCTCGATAAAACCATCAAACGGTGCGGTGACTTTCATTAAGTAAGAGCGCTCACTTAGCCACATTTGCTCTATGCTCATATCACGATATTGAGGGTGTTTTCGCGATTGCCAGTCCAGCAAGCACTGAGCTTCAAGCCACTCATTAAGCTCTTCTAACGTTTTCACCCGAGGAGCACGTTGCCAGATAATGGAACGTACATCGCGCACGTTCTTCTCGATTTGCCCTTTTTCCCAACCTGCGGCTGGGTTACAGAAGTCGGCTTCAAACAGGTAGTGACCGACCATTGTTAAAAAACGACGATTAACCACTCGTTCTTTGCCTTTTTTCACCGCGTCTACCGCGGTTTTCATATTATCGTAGATGCCCCGCTCGGGAACGCCTTGAAACACACGGAAGGCGTGGTTATGAGCATCAAATAACATTTCATGGCTCTGAGAATAATAGGCGCGAAGCAGGAATGCGCGGCTATGACTGAGCTTGAAGTGAGCGACTTGTAGCTTGGTTTTGTGGCCGTTGATATAGGCCCAATTTTCACCCCAATCAAACTGAAAGGCTTCACCAGGGGCAAATTCGAGCGGCATATACGTTCGTTTGGTGGCATCGAGTTTTTGTTCTTCTCGCCATTTGCGTGCGAATGAAGCGACTCTGTCATACGAGCCGCTATAGCCGAGCGGAACAAGGTCTTGATAAAGGTTTTTGACCGTTTTGCGCTGCTTTCTTGGTCGCTTCATTTCTCGTTTGAGCCAAGAAGTCAGTAATTCTTCAAACTCATCGAGTTTGCTCATTGAATGCCGTTTAGGGTAAACAGGCTCGATGGTTTGAGCTTTCAAATAACGCTTAACGGTATTTCGGGATAACCCTGTACGTCTGGCTATTTCCCTTTGCGACATTCCTTCGCGGAAATGCCAGCGACGAATAACACTTAATAATGACACGTCAATCACTCCACATTCTCCTGCGCAGACTCAGCAGGAATTAGGTTAGATTATGTGGATCAGTTTTCGGTGCAAATCAGGGGGTGAAGTGGATCAGTTTTGGATGCAATCTAACAATCATAATATAATCCTATAAACATAGCAATTTAGACCATCATGCAATACCGGATACAGCTCCAATCCCCTCCACCACCGAGAAAACTGAAAGTACCCCCCCCTAACCACCTTGCTAGACCTCTCTTTTTTTCTCTCTTTTTCTCTATTTATCTCTCTCTTTCTAAATTCGGGGGCGAGCCCCGGCTCAACAAAGCCGAAGGAGGAGCGTTAGCGACGACCGAGGCTTATACCCCACTTTGCATGATGGTCTAAAAACGGCTAAAATGTAATCAATGATCCGTCAGAACAACGCAAGGAATAAATGATGAGCCAGATAAAAACGCTCTTTGACGACGTGACATTTAATCTGTCTCGTCTGAACAAACTACTAACGAGCACTATGCCAAGCATGGCGATAGTGAGCCGGATACCTCCAGTACATAAAGGCAATGAGCATGAGGTAATAAAACTCATCATGCCCGAGCACCATTCCGGCATGGCCGCTATGAAGCTGGCGGGTGAAGGCTACGTGGATCTGCACATCAAACACCCCTACTCACAGAAATCTGCCAGACGTTATGTTGGCGTGATCCACCTGCTGCCCTCTAATCCCAACAGCGCTGAGATTGTTCAGTTGGTACATAGCATCAACCAAAGCAAGGCCGACATCGAGGAGTTGGTGATCACTGAAAACGAAACCCGGCAAGCACGGTTCAAGGCAATCCATGACAACTGCCCCGGCGTCATGACAAAACATCTCTACAGACAAATCCACTGCCTAGTCGATGCGGACGTCAAATCAGTGAAGTTCAGTTGGCAGAGAAAAGATGCTTTGCACCAACCGGACAAAGCAGTACTAATAAGCCAAATGATCAAAGAACTGGAGCGAGCCAACCCTGAGAACGAGTTGCCCCTGACCCAGCTCATCAAGAAAGTCGCCAGCGCCCCTGATATGACACTGAGAATTCGTCGGGATGTTAAAGTACAGCCAGCGGCCAATGTGGTAAAACTCTCTGGGCAGAAAACCATGACTGCTCCGTTGCCGATCATCGTGGTACAAGATGAACCCTTCAAGGCTGGACAGATCGCTTCGTTTGTGGCCGCAGTGGAGAGAAAGCAACGCTCGGACAAACAAAGCTCAACTATCCTTGGCACGTTCGCTGGCCGACAAATAGAGCAGATAGCTCCCAAAAAGTTAAATAAAGAAGATTCAACGTAAAACGAAGACAGAAGAAATTGATATCAGTTGTTCGGTTAAACCGAACAACTGATGCTTTTAAGGATTGTTAGATGTTGTCGTCAATAGCCCAATACGATGAGCCGCTTGGCATTGCTGGAGATTGTTCAAGATGCTCAATTCCCATATCTTTAGCAACATACTGAGCTACATCATGAGACACGTGACCATCATCCAAGTCCGAAGCTATCATTGCTTGTGAGTAAACAAAAAAGGGAGGATGTTCCTTAAAATCACGTTGCCTCATCCAGGCTTGCACTGAGCGAGAAAAATATCCCCACAATTTGTTTTTATATAAAGCAGCTTGGTCAGCGATAGTTGGATTAGGATCGTTCAATTGAACGGATTTGGCCTTTTCAAACATTTCATAAGTAAACAAAGGTCTCCCGAAATACTCACTAGCAGAAGACAATAGAGTACAGAACTGATGATGTAGAACTCTATCCTCAGCCAAGTTTGGCACGTAATTCAAACCACACTTGTCGCAAATAACAGCATGACCTAAACCATCGTATTCAGGCGGCATCATTTCGACAACTGTATTGGACTGAACGCTCCTCAATTCATTCAAATATTTTTCAGTGACAAAAGTACCTGAATCAGAATCCTTTGGAAGGTGAAAATACTTAACCTCAGGGTCATAGTACCAATAAGGGGTTCTAGGGATTTTCCCCTCTAAAAAGACATAATCCTCTGTAGACCACACCAATAAATGGCTGCGGAGGTGGTTTACTTTCAGCTTGGAGCCTAATCATCCACTATCGGCCTTGTTATTTCGCCAATATTGGGCAATTTCCCAGTATTAGTGAAGTTATACGTTCCGCTTAAGTTGATATTTTGCCACGCAACGGGCGAAACAGCACGAGTGATACCCGCTTTCTCTTCATCTCCTCTCGCTTCAAAGTGTCCCAGAAGATGACTCAGTATCGCGGAGTTGAAGTA